>JBAUGH010000662.1:0-3991 GCA_049679565.1 Acidobacteriaceae bacterium | reverse complement strand
CATCGAGGTGGCGCGGGAACGCGCCTTCGACCAGGACGCTGATATCCGGTTCCGCTTAAAGCATGACGTTCCTGTGTTCAACCATCCCTTCCGCGAGGTGGGGCGAGAGTATCTGCTGATGCAGGAGGCGCGGGCGAGACGCGGAGAGATCAGCGCGGCGCGGCCCAGGAAAGTCCGTGCCATTGTTTTCGATGCGTCCTGTGCAGATTCCGTGCAGAATTTTCCGGCAAGTCATTGACTCTGCGTATCTGTGCAGGACTCGTATAGATAATATCAAGATATTATGTTGCTTGTTTATATATATTTACGATATATTTGTCATCCTGAGCGAAGCGCCGCAACGGTAGCTGAACGCGGAAAAATGCGCCACCCGGCGCGCAGTCGAATGGACCCTCCGAAGCCCCAGCGATGTTCCCGCCCAGATACTATCCGGCGCGAGGGGTTTCGGTCGCGCAGCGACCGACCAAATACCCAGCGTGAAACGCAGCAACGCCGGTTCAGAGCGAACGTTCCCTCCTGCCGGTGTTACGGCACGAATCATCCAACCGCGTCAGTCTTGAAGCGGCCTGTCTTTCGGCAATTGATCTATAAACTCCTGGGGAAGCTCGGCGCCCTGGGCATGCTCAAAGTGCGCGATTCGCGTGTTGCCTTGAATAAATTGATACAACTCGTAGCGATCATCGAAGACTTCGACCTCAAGTTGCTTCCACCAGATCCGGATCGTAGTCCAATATCCTTTGGCGACGCCTTCGGGAATCGGGCACCGGAGCCTGCACGCCCTGACGAAATCCCCCGCGTTAGCGATCGTTGCGGGAGCGAAGGGCTCAGGGCTGGTCGAAATGGCCTGAGCTACTGCTGCTTCAATCGCGTCCCATTTGACCATTAGGCCCAGCTTCGCTTCCATGGCTGCAATGCTATGCGGTTTCGAGCCTTTGGTGAGCCAACCCAGAGAGATATATAGACTCCACACCTCTCGTCCCGTCCTCCGAAACCACCCCGCTTCCCCCCGCACCCTCCAACGGTCCATTCTGATAGAAGTACCTTTGTCTTTTTCCTACCGGAGCACACCCAATGAAGACCCTCTTGATGGCGGATCCCATCCGCTACCCGCGCATGACCACCGAAGAACTCCGCGCGACCTTCCTCCTCGAAGGCGGAGCAGCACCAGGCCAAATCCAGCTCACCTACGTCGATCTCGACCGCGCCGTCGTCGGCATGGCCGCGCCCACCGACAAGCCCCTCGCCCTCCCCACCCATCCCGAGCTGCGCGCCCCCTCCTTCCTCGAGCGCCGCGAACTCGGCGTCCTCAACATCGGAGGCCCCGGCGCCGTCCTCGTCGGCGAAGAAACCTACCCGCTCGCCAATCTCGACGTCCTCTACATCGGCCGCGGCAATCCCGAAGTCTCTTTCGCCTCCGCCGACCCGAGCAAGCCCGCCGTCTTCTACCTCCTCAGCTACCCGGCCCACGCCCCGTATCCCACTACGCTGGTGAAGAAAGAAAACGCCAACCCCACCACCATCGGCGCGCAGGAAACCTGCAACCTCCGCACCATCTGCAAGTACATCCATCTCGAGGGCGCGCGCAGTTGCCAGCTCGTCATGGGCGTCACCCATCTGCACGCCGGCAGCGCGTGGAACACCATGCCGCCCCACACTCACATGCGCCGCTCGGAGATTTACATGTACTTCAACCTCGCCGCCAACGCCCGCGTCTTTCACCTGATGGGCCCGCCTGCCGAGACGCGCCATCTCGTGCTTGCCGATCGCGACATCGTCATCTCGCCCGGCTGGTCCATCCACGCCGGCATGGGCACGCAGTCGTATAGTTTCTGCTGGGGCATGGGCGGAGAAAACCAGGACTACGCCGACATGGATCCAGCGCCGGTCGAAACCCTGCGCTAGCGCATGCCCGATATACAGGTGCCGAACGAATGCTCATCAAAGAGCAAATCTGTCATCCTGAGCGAGCTTTCCGAATTCGTCGCGCCCGCTCTTACGGGCGCAACCATCAATTCAGCCGCGAGTCGAATGGACCTGCATTTTGTAATTTCTGAACCAAAGAGGAGATCCAAATGAAGATCGCGATTCTCGCCGCATCCGCCCTGGTCTTGTCCCTCTCCGCATCCGCCCAAACCACACCTAATCACGACTCGGCCCCCATCTTCCCCGTCCACGACCTGCACGCCCGTCTCGCCGGCCTCGCCGCCCAGGCCAAAGCCAAAGGCTCCAGCGGCGCCACCCTCGAAGACTACGGCAGCTATAAAATCCAGCTCTCCGTCCGCACCGCCAGTGGAGGCGCCGAGGTCCACGCCCACTGGGACGACGTCATGATTGTCGAGGAAGGCAGCGCCACCCTCATCACCGGCGGTACCGTGCCCGACGCCAAAACCAACGCCGACGGCGAAACCCACGGATCGAAGATCGAGGGCGGCCACTCCCAGGTCATCCGGCCTGGCGACATGCTGACCGTGAGCGCAGGCACTCCCCATCAGCTCATCCTCCCGCCGGACACGGTCTACGGCGCGGTGGTCATCAAGGTTCACGAGCCGTAATAGAGAGCGGACGATTGCGCTCCCGGCTTCCGCCTGCTCCCGCTGCGGGGTCTACACCCCGTAATGCTGCAGGAAGGGCGACGCCGTCTGCGGCTTGCGCCGCTCCCGCACTCCCAGCGATGCGGAGATCTCGCGGCAGCAGCGCAGCAGATGTTCGGCGATGCCGGGAACGCTCTGCTGGGTGATGCGCGATGTCGGTCCGGAAACACTGACCGCGGCCATGGGGTAGCCGCTCTCGTTCAGGATCGGCGCGCCCACACAGCGAACCCCGGCCTCCACTTCCTCGTCGTCGATCGCGTAGCCGCGGCGCCGCACCCGGTCGAGCGAGCGCAGCAGCGCTTCCGGCGTACACAGCGTGCGCGCCGTGAATCGGGTAAAGCGAATTCGGGACAGGATATCGGCGGCGGCCGCCTCGGGCAGAAACGCAAGCATCGCCTTGCCCATCGCCGTGCAGTACACCGGATTCGACGACCCGATGCGCGAAGCCAGCCACACCCGCCGATTCACCGGGTCGATCTTGTCGAGGTAAACGACGGAAGTCTTCTGCAACACCCCCAGATGCACGGTTTCGCCCACCTGCGCCGAGAGCCTGCGGAACCAGGGATGCACCCGGGCGCGCAGATCGATCTGCTCCACCGCGCGGCTGCCCAGCTCGTAGAGCTTGAGCCCCAGGCGGAAACGGTTTTCGACCGTGCGCTCGATCAGCCCGCAGCGCTCCAGCACCATCAGCGCGCGATGCGCGGTGCTCTTGTGCAGGCTCATGCGCTCGCATACGTCCGACAAGCCGAGCGGTCCCTCGCTTTCGCCCAGCAGTTCCAGCAGCGCGACCGCCCGGTCCAGGCTCTGCAGCTGATACGGGTCACCGCTTTTGGCCACCGCGGCTCGCTCGACGGAGGGCTCCGCCGCCGCAACCGGCCTGGCTTTCGCCTTCGTCGCCGGGGACTTCAGCGCGCCAGCCATCCGCCGTCCACGACCAGAACCGTTCCGGTCACGTAATCGCTGGCTGGCGACGCCAGAAAAACCGCGGCGCCGGTCAGGTCTTCAGGCTGCCCCCAGCGCCCTGCGGGAATGCGCTCGAGGATTTGCCGGTTGCGCGTCTCATCGGCGCGCAGCGCGGCGGTGTTTTCCGTCGCAAAGTAACCCGGCGCGATGGCGTTCACCTGTACGTTGCCCGCAGCCCACTCGTTGGCCAGGGCTTTCGTCAGCTGCGCAATGCCGCCCTTGGAGGCGACATACGCGGCGATGCGAACCCCTCCCTGGAACGACATCATGGAGGCGATGTTGATGATCTTCCCCTGGCGCCGGTTCAGCATCTCCCGCCCCGCCAGCTGGCACAGGCGGAAGGCGCTGGTAAGGTTCACCTGCAGCACCCGCATCCACGCGTCCAGCGAGTGATCGGCAGCCGCCTCGCGGTGGATGGTTCCCGCGTTGTTGATCAG
>JBAUGH010000661.1:0-12734 GCA_049679565.1 Acidobacteriaceae bacterium | reverse complement strand
GTCCTTCATCTGCACACTCGCGCTGGAATACTTGTTCTGGTACCGCTCGACCATCGACGAGTCGATCAGATGCGCGATGTCCAGCAGCATCTTGCCGGTGTCGATGCGCTTACAGCTCACCTCTTCGGCCAGCGGCAGGAACATCCGGTGCATCTGCACGGTCACCGCTCGCGCCTTGGTTTGCCGCTCCCGCTGCAGCGCCGCGCTCTCCCGCAGATTCGAAAGATACGCCTTGCCCACAGACCCCTCCGGCAAATATCGCCGGATCTGATCCTTGCAGCAATCGTCGAGCAGCACCTTCAGGTGCATCTCCGCCTTGCCGCGCAGCCGCTCAATATTCGTGATGAACTGTCTCTGGTTGGATCGGATCGACCGCCGCAGCGCCTCATCGTCCGCAAACACCGTTCCAAACCGGAACGGCAGCACAGTCGATGTCTTAAAGCAGTCGGAGATGACCCGCGCGTGTTCCACGCCGGCCTGATGGGTAAGAGTTTCGGATGACGAATATTCGCTGACGATGACAGCGAGATCACTGGCTGGATAAAGGAAGATTTGGTTTCCCTGAATTCCGGTGACTGCGTCCATCGGAATCGGCTTCCGATGCCTTAGCAGTTCGGGAAAGGCAGTTCTTTCGGTGATGCAGTAGGCATACCACGCCATAGAAAATCGCTCCGCACGCTGGAATGGGTAACGGTTGGGAACTTCAGCTTCTCGGGGATGGACATGGCTTGACTTCTACGCGATCGGCTCTTGCGGAAACTGCTTTGAACTGCCACGTATCCTAGTCCGGCGCATCAACGACTAGCAACCGCGCACCGGCGCAACTTGGCGGACGTGAGCGGGGGAAATCAAAATCGCTTTTATCTTATGAAGTTCTCGTTCACACTATAAAAATCAGGTAGAAAACCCTTCCATTCCAGTAGGGAAGTGCTAGTCTACCCCGCGCAAATCTTCCGGGATATCCAGGTCCACCGTACCTTCGGGCCAGGGAATTCCCTCGGCCTCGCTCGCGTGGTTCCGGATGAGGTTTCGTGCTCCCTGGTCGCCCTCCAGCCGTAACAGCTCCCCAAAAAGCTCTCGCGCGAACACAGCCGGCACCCCTATCCTGCTGGCATACGCCGATGCCGTAATCTGCGCCCCGCTCTCTCCTTGCCTCTCGAGCAGCGCCCGTAGATGCTCGGCCGTCAGCCGCGGCTGATCGCACACCAGCACCAGCACCTCATCGGGAACCGGCTCCATCCGGCATACGGCTTCGACGCCGCAGCGCAGACTCGAGCCCATCCCTTCAGCCCACCCGGGATGCACTGCAACAACGGCGTCCAATCCCTCCAACTCCGCCCGCATTCGCTCCGCTTCGAACCCCAGGACGACCACCGCCGGCGCGCACCCGGCCTCCAGCGCCATCCGCACGGTTCGGTGCAACAGCGACTCGCTTTCCACCCGCACCAGTTGCTTCGCCTGTCCCAGCCGTGTCGATGCGCCCGCTGCCAGCACCACCGCCGCGATGCGCCGCGTCCCCCCTGGCTTCGCCGGGCCCATGTCAGAAAGAAGAGCGGAAGCGGAGCGCGGCGCGTCTCATGCAATCACCGCCTGTCCCTGCAGGCTGCGAGCCGGCCGCCCGGCAATCTCCGCCTGCAGTTCCGCCACGATCGATAGCGCAATGGTCGCGGGCGCGTGGCCGCCAAGGTCGAGGCCCACGGGCGAATGCAGCCGGGCCATGGCGGCGTCGACCGTCAGTCCCAGCTCCGGCGCCAGATCCTCCACCAGCCGCACGGTCCGCCGCCGCGGCCCCAGCACGCCCACGTATTTCAGGTCGCGCCCCAGCAGCTCCCGCAAAATCACTCCATCCTGCTCGTAGCTGTGCGTCATGATGACGGCGGCGTCGTCGGCGCCCGTGCCCGCCAGCGCCGACTCCAGCCCGCTCACCCGCGCCGCCTCAGGAAACCTCTCTGCTCGCGCCAGCTGCGATCTGCCGTCCGCCACGGTCACATGCCAGCCCAGCGTTGCCGCAAAGGCCACGAGCGGCCGCGCGTCATCCCCTGCTCCAAAAATCAGCAGTGAAGGCGGCGGCGCCACCGATTCGACAAAGACATTCCCCACCTGCCGCGACTGCCTGGCGGCCAGCGCTTGCTCGGCCAGCTTCGACAACTCGTCGCTCGCCTCGCGCGCAAAGACGACGGTTCCGGTGGCATCCAGAACCAGCATCGTGCCCGGGCCACCCGGATCGAGGCGGGTAAGGATCACCGATGCCGTCCGCTCCTCCACGCTCCTGCGCAGGGCTTCCAGATGCTGCTCGGCAGCGGGGCCTCGCTCCAGCAGAACGATGACCGTGCCGCCGCACCCGAGGCCATACGGCAGATCTCCGTCATCGTCGAAGAAACTCGAGTAGCGCTGCACTGACGGCCCCTGCTCCGTCAGCCACCAGGCCTTCTTCGCAATCTCCGCCTCGAGACATCCGCCGCTCACTGTGCCCGCGCGCCGTCCCGCCGATGTCAGCAGCATCCGCGCGCCCGGCCGCCGGTACGCCGATCCTTTAACTCCGACCATGGTGGCCAGACACACGGCGTCGCCCGCGGCTCTCGCCGTCTTCCACAGCTCGAGAATCTCGCCCAATTCAGACATAACCCGCCCGGCATGAACCCTGCGCGACCCACAGGAACAGCTGCCTACGCGTTCATCCGCCCCATCAGATTTTCCATTCGCACCGGCAGCTTCCGCACCCGAACCCCGGTGGCGTGATACACCGCCATGGTCAGCGCCGGAGCAACACCCGCCAGCCCAATTTCGCCGATGCCGCGCGCACCGTACTCGTTCAGGTGGAGATCAGGATACTCCACGAAAATACAATCGAGCTCGGGAACATCCGCGTTCGTCGCCACCAGATAATCCGCAAAGTTGTTGTTGAGGGGCTTCGCGTTCCGAGGATCGTAAATCGTCTCTTCCAGCATCCCCATCCCGATACCCATCACCACCGCGCCCAGAATCTGATTCCGTCCGGCCTTCTTATTGATGATCCGCCCCGCGTCGATCACGGTCAGCGCTTTGCTCACCCGCAGTCGCGCAATTCCCGGATCCCACGTCACCTCGATGAACTGCGCCCCGAACGAATGCGCCGAAAACTTATGCTCGTCCGCCGGATCGGGCGCCGTATGCGCCTCATCCTCAAGCGCTGCCAGATTGCCTGCCCGCAGAATCTCCCCGAACGGCACGCCGCTCTCCGGCGGCTTATCCATCGAGTGAATCCGCCCGGCTGTCATCGTCAGTCTCGGCGGATCGCCCGCCGGCAGGTTGCTCGGATGAAACGGCGAGTTGGGAATCGACTGCGCTGCCGCGATCACACGCCCAACTGCACCCTGGGTAGCCTGCGAGATCGCCGGCGACACCGTTGCCGTCACGGTCGATCCGCCCGACGTCGGCCCGGGTGGCAGGGAGCTGTTCCCCAGCACTACCTGGATCTTATCCACCGGAATCCCGGTCTTGTCCGAAACGATCTGCGCAAAAATCGTGTATGTCCCGGTGCCGATGTCCTGCGTCGCGCACGTCGCCAGCGCGGTTCCATCGGCATTCAGCCGCACCCGCACCGATGCCGCGCCGCGGCCGGCGTGCCATGTCGCGGTCGCCATACCCCAACCCAGGATCTCGTCGCCCTTCTTCATCGAGCCCACCTGCGGCGTCCGCTGCGACCAGCCCCACTTCTCAGCGCCCGCCTGGTAGCACTCGCGCAGGTGCTTGCTCGACCACGGCCGCGCCGGGTTATAGCTGCCGTCCTCGTCCGCGTAATTCTTCAGCCGCAGCGCCAGCGGATCCATGTTCAGCTTTACCGCCAGCTCGTCCATCGCCGACTCCAGCGGAAACAGCCCGGGCACGATTCCAGGGCCGCGCATCGGCGTCGGCGTCCCCAGGTTCCTCTCTACCAGCGTCTGGTTAGCCGCCACATTGTCGCAGGCGTAAAGCATCGTGGTCACGCCGGTGCATCCTTCCAGAAACGTGTCTACCATCGACGTGGGCTGCACTACGTCGTGCTGGATCGACAGCAGCTTTCCATCCTGGGTCGCGCCGATCCGCATCCGCTGCCGCGTCATTGGGCGGTGTCCCACCGTGGTGAACATGAGGTCGCGCGAGACCTGCACCTTCACCGGCCGATTCACCTTCTTTGCGCCCACCGCGGCCAGCAGTGAGTGCGGCCATGGAAACAGCTTGCCCCCGAACCCCGAACCCTGGAACGGCGAGATCACCAGAATCCGCTCCAGCGGAACTCCCAGCATCTCCGACATCACCTGCTGGTGGTTCATGACTCCCTGCGTCGTTTCGTACAGGGTGACCTTATCGCCGTCCCACACAGCGATGGTCGCGTGCATCTCCATCGGGTTGTGCGTCTCGGCCGGGATCTCGTACGTCTCATCCACCTTCACTGGCGCGCCGGCAAACGCCGTATCCGCATCTCCCCGGGAATAGTGCACCCGCGGCTTGTGCGGCACCGGCCCGTCGTCGAACGAAACCGACGGCTTCTGCGCCTGGTAATTCACTCTGACTGCGGCCGCCGCGGCCTGCGCCTGCTCAAATGTATTCGCCACCACGAGCGCCACATATTGGCCGTAGTAATAAACGTTGTCGTCCTCGAACGGCGGCCGCGCTTCGCTGGCGCGGCTGTGCTCCCAGGGCCCTGCGGGCCGGAACAGCGGCTGGGTGTTGCCGTGATGCAGAATCGCCAGCACCCCGGGCATCTGCTCGGCCGCGTGGGTGTCGATGCTCACGATCTTTGCTTTGCCCACCGTGCTGGCCACCGGCGCTCCCCACGCCACGTTCTCCAGCGGATGATCCAGCGCATACGCCGCCTTCCCCGAAACCTTCAGCGGTCCATCTACCCGCGTCACCGACGCGCCAATGATCGATGTACTCATCTCTTCACTCCTCGTGGTCCGCGAAAGTCAAGCTGTCACCGTCTCCAGCGCCCGCACGATCGCCTTCTTCGCCAACTCGACTTTGAATCCGTTGTACTCAAGCGGCTTCGCGCCGGCCAGGGCCGCATTCGCCGCCCGCTCGAAGGTTGCGCGATCCGCCGACTTTCCTTCGAGCGCCCGCTCCGCTTCCATCGATCGCCACGGCTTCGTCGCCACGCCGCCCAGCGCCACCCGGGCCCGCTCGATGTGCCGGCCGTTCACCTTTACCACCACCGCGGCCGACGCCAGCGCAAACTCATACTGCGCGCGGTCGCGCAGCTTGATGTAGTACGACCGCGTCCCCTCCGCCGGTGGCGGTAGCGTGACATGCGTGATCAGTTGGCCCGGCTCCAGCACGTTCTCCTTCTGCGGCGTGTTTCCCGGCGCCAGATAAAACTCGCGCAGCGCAACCGCGCGCTCGTCTTTCGGTCCGGAGGTGTGCACCGTCGCTTCCAGCGCCATCATGGCCACGGCCATATCCGAGGGATGCACCGCGACGCAGTGATCCGAACCGCCCAGCACCGCATGGATGCGGTTATATCCGCCCAGCGCCGCGCACCCCGACCCCGGATCGCGCTTGTTACAGGCATAGTTCACATCGCGGAAGTAGTAACACCGGGTCCGTTGCAGCAGATTGCCGCCGGTCGTCGCCATGTTGCGCAACTGCGGCGACGCGCCCGACAGCAGCGCCTCCGACAGCACGGCATATTTTTGCTTGATCAGCGCATGGTTCGCCAAATCGCTGTTGCGCACCATCGCCCCGATGCGCACCCCGCCGTCCGGCAGCGTTTCCACCTGATCCAGCGGCAGACTATTGATGTCCACCACGGTCTGCGGCGTCATCACATCGAGCTTCATCAGGTCGACTAGCGTCGTCCCGCCCGCCAGAAACGCTGCCCCGGACATGCCGCCCGTCTGCAGCGCCCCATTTACCGTCCGCGCCTGGCTGTACCGAAATGCCTGCATTGGCTTGTCTCCTGCTGACTTTGCACTGGCCCGCTTTGGTTCCCTGCTGGTGTTTTTCTGGTCTTCGCTGGGTTCTGGCTCTGGCTGCTTCTAAGCTTTCCTCGCCTGCTGCACCGCGGCCACAATGTTCGTGTAGGCGCCGCAGCGGCAGATATTCCCGCTCATCGCCACGCGCACATCGTCATCGGACGGCCCTATGGGCTCCCGCAGGAGCGCCGTTGCCGACATGATCTGGCCGGGCGTGCAGTAGCCGCACTGGAAACCATCGTGCTCCAGAAACGCCTGCTGCACCGGGCTAAGCTGCCCATTCTGCGCCAGGCCCTCGATCGTGGTGATCTTGTCGCGTTCATGCATCGCCGCAAAGCTCAGACACGAATTCACGCGCCGCCCGTTCACGTGCACCGTGCACGCGCCGCACTGCCCGTGATCGCACCCCTTCTTCGTGCCGAACATCTGCAGATGCTCGCGGAGCGTATCCAGCAGCGTTGTTCGCGGATCGAGCATCAGGCGATGCTCCTCGCCGTTCACGTTGAGCGTGACGGCGACCGCCCCGGGCAGTCGCGCCGCCGCGCCGGTTTCCTCGGCGGTCTCGGCCTGCGCTGCATGCGCCAGGGGCCCGGCACTGGCTATGACGCCCGCTGCCCCTAACTGCGCAAGGAACGCCCTTCGCGAGTAGCGTCCGAGCCAGGGTTCGCCCGCGCCTGGCTCATGCCCGTTCGTCTCACCTGGCTCTCGTTCGTCCTGATTGTGGGTGGCGTTCTCTGGTTCCGATTCCGTAGCGACGTTCCCATTCGTCTGGGGATTCCTGGGATGGTCCATTGCGGCTCCTGCGTTTTGGATGAATTGGTCCTACCAAAGGACGCGCTAAGTTTTTGTGACCCGGGATTCACAATCCTCTCTCATCGGTTCGCTCGGGTGGTTCGGCCTTCTCTCCTGCCACTGGCCACAGGCTGCTCTTCTACCCCGCATTCCCCGCCGGCGCGGCATTGTCCTTCTTCCGCCGGCTCAGGACGAACTCGTTGTCTTTCTTCCGGCGCGTCGCCGTGGCCTTATCGATCTTCCGCCAGAACGCCCAGAAATAATCGACGCCGGAGATCACCGACACCGCAGCAACATAATAGATTCCCACCACCGCGAACAGGTCCACGGGCATCGTGAACCAACCCCAGTGCCATGCGTACCACGCATGATCCAGGATTGCTGCGACCACCGACACGATCTGGATCACCGTCTTCAGCTTGCCCACATCGCTGGCTTCGATGGTGAATCCCTCGGTGGATGCGATCGACCGCAGGCCGCTCACCAGGAACTCGCGCCCCACCACCACCACCACGATCCACGCCTTCACCACGTGCGGGTTGAACTCCACCAGGCACACGTAGGCGGAAGTGATCAGCAGCTTGTCGGCAATCGGATCGAGCAGCATGCCCATCGTCGTGATCTGTCCGCGATGCCGCGCAAGGTACCCATCGATCCCGTCCGAAATGGACACGATAATGAAGAAGAGGCTGGCGATCACCTCCTGCTCACCATGCCAGCTGCCGTGCGGAAAATACGGCGACAGCATCCAGATCAGGATCGGGACGGAGAAGATGCGGCCCATCGTAATGGAATTGGGCAGGTTCACAAGCAGGATCGGCGCCGGGCAGCGCCTACAAGCATTATGCGCCTGACCCCGCATCTCCAGCCAAAGGGCCGGGGCGCCGGCCCACGCACCTTCCGGCTCGCGGCTCCCCGTCACCACCTGAATCTTGCGCTCACCTGCATCAACCGCGGAGCCCCAGCCGACACAATCTGGCCAAACGTCGCGCTCCCGATATTCCCCTCCACCGAAGCCGGCCCGAAGAACTGGGTGTGGTTCAACACGTTGAACGCCTCCGCCCGCAGCTCCAGCTCTTTCCCGTCCAGCAGCGTCGTCGACTTCTCCAGCGCGAGGTCCGTGTCGTCCGACCCGGGCCCGTGGAAGAACCGCCGCCGCGCGTTGCCGAAAGTGCCCAGCGCCGGCAGGCTAAAGAGGGATGTGTTGAATCCCGCTCCTGCCGTCGGCCGTCCTTCCAGCCGCAGGGGACCTGATGCCAACGCCAGTTCGTCCGCACCCACCGTGTTCACCCCGTTTGGCTGCGTCCCCAGCAGAGAAGTGTCGTTGTCATTGACCAAAGTGACCGGGAAGCCCGTCGTGAGTCGAGTCAGCCCAAAAACTGTCCACCCCGACGTCAGCGTTCGCGCCCGGTTCTGGTCCCCACCCCAGGCACTCCGCAGCCCCGGCAGCCGGTAGTGGTAGTTCGCCACAAAATTCTGCGTCAGATCGAAAGCCGACAACCCCCGGCTCGCTCCCGGATCGACCGGGTCCACGGGATCCGCCAGACTCGACCCCTGATCGATCGACTGGCTCCAGGTGTACGCCAGCGAAAATCCCAGCGGCCCCGCATCGCGCTTCAGGCTCACTTCGAGGGCGTTGTCATGCGAGTTGCCAATCGTTTTCTGCCACGTCACGCTGCCAAACGCCGGCGAAAACCGCGTCCGCGTTCCCTGCACCACCTGCCCGTTGGCCCGGGTGTACGTCCCGCTCTCGCCAAACGGCCCGCAGGTCGCCGATCCCGCGGCAACCTCGCTCACCTGGCTCAGTCCCAAACACAGGGAAGGATCGCCCGGGTTCGCCTCCTCGAGCGTCAGCAGATGATGCGCCTGCGTCCCCGCGTAGCTCACATCAAACACCGTGCCGCGCCCCAGCTCCCGCTCCACGCTGAGCAGGTAATCCTCCGCATACGGAGTCACATTTCCCGGAGCCACCGCGGGTATCCCCGTGAACGGCTCGAACTGCGCCCAGTTCACGCTCGCGATCGGATTCTTCTTCGACGCCCCAAACGCCACCTTCGCCAGCGGGAATCGCGGTCCGCCCGGCTCGAGACTCGACCCGTCCGCCGCCGCGGTCCACGGGGTATCGAACAGAGTCGGCACCGCGCTCGTGTAGGTATATCCGTACGGTGGATTCGCGCTCATGACCGCGGGCGACAGACCTTCCACCGGCGTGTAGAACAGCCCCCAGCTCGCCCGCACGCTCGTCTTGCCTGCGCCGAGAAATTGCGGTGTCCAGGCCAGCCCCAACCGCGGCCCGAAATTCGTATTCTTCGTCGCTGCCAGCGACCGTGGCACGCCCGGGTCGCCTGGGAACACAATCCCTGCCGGAGCATTGGGAAACACCACGCTCTGCTCGCCCGGAACCACCGTTTGCAGCTGGTTGTACTTCTCATGCCAAAAAGGAAGACGGTCCCAGCGCACTCCGTAATTCAGCGTCAGCCCGGGGCGCACCTGCCACGAATCCTGGCCATACACGCCGGTCAGCAAATTCCGGTTGTAAAAATGCTGCGCGTCGCCCTGGGTGTAGTTCGAATCCACGCCCAGCAGGAAGTCCGCGAAGTCCAGCCCCGTCTCGTTCCCCGTGAAGGCGAAGCTCCCGTTGAAGTACACGTCGGGATGGTTGTTAATCTGGTCGCCGTGCACATCCATCCCGAACTTCAGGCTGTGCCTCCCCATCACATGCGAAAAATCGTCGCTCGCCTCCACGATATTCTCCGCCTGGAACAGCGCCGTCACATTCACCCCCATCGTGAAGGCGTTGAAAATCGTGTTCTGCACGCCCTCGATCGCCGGATCGAGCGGCACGATCCCGGAGAATCCCTGCGATGCCACCGTCGGCCCCACGCCGCCCCGCGGCACGCCCACATTTGCGGCATTCCTCATATAGCTGAACCGCGCCAGATTCACCGTGTTCGCGCCGAAGGTCTTCGTGTCGCTCAGCGCCAGCAGTTGCGCCCGCCCGGAGTTCAGCGCGTCGTAGCCCGGCACATTGGCTCCGCCCTCGCCCGTCGGGTAGGGATTATCCACGTTGTAGTCATCGAGGAAGTAGTAGCCGCTGACAGAGCCGATCCGCGAATTCCAGTCCATCCGCACGGATCCCTTGTCATCCCGGATCGCCTCCTCCGCCGCCGACGTCGAAAACGTCCCGGGTCCTGCATTCGCTGCCGGCACAGACGCCAGCAAATGCTGCGCCGCTATCGACCACGCCGCCTGCGGAATCTTAGCCCCGGGCAGCACGCACTGCGCCGCGCTCGTGCATCCCGCTGCGTAGTACGGTTCGCCCTGGGTCACTGCATAACCCAGCTTCTGCGACAGCAGCTCCGCCAGATAGGGCCCGCTCACCGCGCCCGTCAGCGTGCTCGCCTCGCCGGAAAAATCCCCGCCGCGCTCCGCCGCCGTCGGCACCGAGATCAGCCCGGTGTCGATCCCCTCCGCTACCCGCGTCCCCTGGTAGTCGGCAAAGAAGAACAGCTTGTCTTTGCGTCCCAACTGCCCCAGCGCCGGGCCGCCCAGTGTCGCCCCAAACTGGTTCTGGTGAAAACCGGCCCGCTCTGACGAAAAGTAGTTGCGCGCGTCCAGATTCGTATTCCGCAGATACTCAAATGCCGACCCATGCCACGTGTCCGTTCCGCCCTTCGTCACGACCGCAATCTGCCCGCCGCTCGCCGTCCCGTACTCCGGCGCGTCGTTGCCCGTAAGCACATTCAGCTCCGCAATCGAGTCGAGCACCGGCACGATCGCCACGCCCATGCTCACGTCTTCCTGCGCGTCCGCCCCGTTCACGCGGAAGCTGTTCGCCGTCTCCCGCTGTCCTCCGATCGACAGCGTCCCCGCATCCAGCTCGCCCGAGGGCGGCGTTGACGCCACTCCGCTCATCACGATCCCGTTGGGCTGCGCCGCACTCGCCGGCGCCACCCCCGGCTCGACCGCCAGCGCATCCGTAAAGCTCCGCCCGTTCAGCGGAACCGCCTGCATCTGTTTCGCGTCCAGCACTCCGCCCGTCGACGTATCCGTCGTCGCCAAAGCCGCCGCCGTTGCGCTCACTGCCACCGTCTGGGTCGTCTGCCCCACATTCAGCGTCAGCGTCACCGATACTGCCTGGGTCCCCACTGTCACCGTCTGCTCGGCTGCCGCAAACCCTGGCGCGCTCGCCGTCAGCACATACGCGCCCGGCGTCAGAGCCGCAAACCGGAACGCTCCTGCTGCGTCCGCCGTCGCCTTTACCGATCCCGCCGCGCCGCCGTCCAGCGGCTTCGCCGCCACCGTCGCTCCTGGAATCACCGCGCCCGAAACGTCTGCCACCGTCCCGCTGACCGCGGTGGTCTGCTGGGCCTGCCCCCGGCACCAGCCGGCAAAGAACAGCGCAACCAGCAGGACGCCCACCAGCACCTGCGCGGTTCGTCCGCGGCCGAACCCGATCCCGCTCTTCCTCTCTCGTCCTCTGCGGGCTGGAACCGCCGCCTGCGACTCCTTCACGGCTGCCCGCCAGGCCCGAATCCGGCTCCGCTTCCACTGCAGCATTCCCCATCCACCGTGTACTCTGCTTCCCGCCATATCCGACCTCATTGGTCCGATTTAAGAACGGACCCCGGTTCCCCACCTGTGACCCATGTCACAGGTGCGCATTCCAGGTTGAAGCCGGAGCGCCGCCGCGTCGTTCGAAGTAAAGTAGACACGTCGGCGGCTTCAGCCGCTGGCATCGGGTCTCCGCGCCTCAGCCACGAGTCCACGCGGAGACCCATCTGCTTTTTACTCAGGAGCCTATCCCGCCCCACTCGCTCGAATCAGGGCGGTTCAGGCGAAGATGAACAACCTGTCATCTTCCCCAGCGGCAATATACGACAATTTTGGTCCTGATTCATCCACAGATTCGTAATTCTTCCGTCGCCGGGACTCTGGTTTACCCGCCGGCGGCCTGCTCGTCCCGCCAGGCGCCAGCGTTGGTGGGAGTTTTCGGCCGCGCCATGACTGTTTCCAGGCAAATAGGCGAAGTGCGTCCCGCCCTGGCTCCGGACTCATCACGGTGATCCAACCCAGGGTCTTCGCCGTCGCGTCCTTCGCGCGCTTATTGTTGGCCGCCCACGCACTCAATACCGCGCTGAGAACCACCTCCGCCGCCATAACTGCCGTCCAGGACCAGCCAAATCCCTCCTCAGAACGCGGCCCCGTTATAGCAAGCCTCGCGGTGCTCAATTCCCGGAGCCCGGCACACGGTGCGCCGAGCCCGATGCCTGGTCCCGGTTCCGCGGTGTCCCAATCAAATAGCGGATCGCCACCAGTCGGCCGCCGTCCTCGCCCATCTCCCATGCGTAGTCCGGAGCCGACAATCCCATCGTCAGCTCCCGCAGATCCTCGAGCGAGTAGCTCCGCAAGCACGACAGCACCCCGTCGATCCACAGCATCGCCGGAACTACCGGCACCACGCAACTCCACAAGGTCCGCCTTCCGCGCACCGGCCGCGCCGTCAGCGCATTGCGGAAAGCGAGGAAGGGAACCGCGGTCATCGCCACCAGCGTGCCCGCTGTGCGCCGCGCCGCTTCGAACACCGCAATCCCCTTGCGCCGCGCAAACGCATCCGCCAGGATCGCCCGCGCCGCCTCCGGATCGAAGTGGTGGAAAGAAGAAAAAATCGTCCGGAACTCGTTTACGATCTCCGGGACACACCGCGCATCCACCGGAACGGTCCTGGCCGTAATCTCGCCCTTCGTCCCCATCGCACGCAGCATGGCAGGCGTATTTGGATACAAATCCGTGAGGCAAACCTCCAGCGGCCGCCCATCCGCCACCTCGTCGTACAGCACCGGCCACGGCCCGCCACCGCCCGAGCACAGATCGACCACCCGCTCCGCCCCCGCCTCGGCCAGCGCGTCCCGCAGCCGGCCGGCAATGGGATGGTAGGTCCGGTTCGACGCCCACATCGCTTCCAGCGCCGCCGTCACCTCGTCGCGCAGGAAGCGCGGAAACCACGGC
>JBAUGH010000660.1:0-12242 GCA_049679565.1 Acidobacteriaceae bacterium | reverse complement strand
CTTCTGGGACTACAACCGCTTCTTTCTCTACTACGCCCCTTTCGCCCGCTTCACTGAAAGCGGAGCGCTCCGCGGTCTCATCTCCGGCCTTGGCCTTCTCAATCTCTGGATCGCTCTTTCCGAAGCGCTCCATTACAGAGAGTACTGACATGCCGCGCAAGCCACCCAACCCACTGGGCATCGCCTCGCTCGCCTACGAAAACGAAAGCTTCCTCAACAGCCCCGACGGCCGCATCATCCGCATCCTCTCCGAATACTCCGAGCCGCTGGCCCGCTTCCGCCGCGAGCGCATCCAGGACACCGTCGTCTTCTTCGGCTCCGCGCGCTTTCGCGCCCTCGACGAAGCCAATCGCGAGTTCCAGCTGCTCGAGAACACCGGATCGCAGCAGCCCGCCCCCGAAGAGGAACAGCCCGCCCGCGAGCCCGAGGCCGAAACCAGCGAGCTTCGCCGCCGCCGCGCCGCCGCCGCCGTCGAAATGGCCCACTATTACGAGGATGCCCGCCGCCTCGCCTTCCTCCTCACCCAGTGGGCCAAGGATCTCAAGTCCCGGCGCAACCGCTTCGTCGTCACCTCCGGCGGCGGTCCCGGCATCATGGAAGCAGCCAACCGCGGCGCCTGGGAAGCCGGCGGCAAGACCATCGGCCTCAACATCCGCCTGCCCTTCGAGCAGATGCCGAACCGCTATATCACCCCCGCGCTCAACTTCGAGTTCCACTACTTCTTCATGCGCAAGTACTGGTTCGCGTATCTCGCCAAAGCTCTGGTCGTCTTTCCCGGCGGCTTCGGCACCCTTGACGAGATGTTCGAAATCCTCACCCTCTCCCAGACCCAGAAGCTCGCCAAGAAGATCACCGTCATCCTCTACGGCTCCTCGTACTGGGAGAACGTGATCAACCTCGATGTGCTGGTCGACAAAGGCGCCATCTCCCCGCGCGATCGCGATCTGTTTCAGATTGCCGACACGCCCGACGCTGCCTTCGAGCTGCTGCGCGACGGCCTGACTCACAACCACCTCGAGCCGGAAGCCCAGGAAGCCGACGTCCCCGATATCGCGCAAACCCGGCGCTGAACGCTCGCAGTATTCGGAGAGATAACAGTGCGGGTATGCGCGCGTGGGTCGATCCCCATAGCCCCTCTCCTACAGAACTAACTAATTGATATAAAACAACTTGATGGTCGTGGCAGAAACCACTGGTAACGTTACCTGGAGAGATACTGCCGCCCTTTTTCCCAACCATTTTTGCGCTCGTAATGCCTCATTCATGGTGCATAACCGACACTGAGCCCAGGAACACGACCTTTGGAGGTTCTCCATGGCCGGTCTGCGCCGCATCTCCTGCCTCTGGAACGAGCCCAACGCTGCCCGCGATTCTGCTACCGCGGTTTCCCTCCACAGCCATACCAACCAGTCGAAGGAAACGCTGGACTTCCTGGCCAACCTCGGGAATCAGATCCCGTTGCTGCGCCCGGTTCTGGCCCGCTGCGAGCGTCGCGCCCGTGAGCTCCATGGCACCACCATCGACTACGCCGCCGCTTACTGGACCCCACCCCTGACCCCGCGCCTCGCTTTCGACCTCGAAAGCGGCCAGATCGCCAACAAGCTCGGCCTCATGCCGCTGGTCTCCATCACCGACCACGACACCATCGCCGCTCCCATGCTTCTGCGCACAGTCAGCTCGGCCCGCCACATCCCGGTTTCGGTCGAGTGGAGCGCGCCCTTTGGCGGCGACCAGGCCTTCCACCTCGGCATCCATAATCTGCCCAGCGATTCCGGTGCCGCGTGGATGAAAACCTTCGAGGAGTACACCGCGCATCCCGGCGAAAAGCGCCTCACCGAGATCCTGGCCGCCCTCGATGCCCTGCCCAATGTCCTGATCGTCTTCAACCACCCCATGTGGGACCTCTACCTCATCGGCGCGGACAAGGCCGCCCAGCGGGTCCAGGACTTTCTAAAGGCCAATCACGCCTTCATCCACGCGTTCGAGCTGAACGGCCTGCGCCACTGGGAAGAAAACCGCAGCGTCAAGCGCCTGGCGAAGCAGTGGAGCAAGCTGCTCATCTCCGGCGGCGACCGCCACGGCCTCGAGCCCAACGCCAACGTCAACCTCTCCAACGCCGCCAACTTTACCGACTTCGTCCACGAGGTCCGCTACCAGGACCGGAGCCACGTGCTCTTCCTGCCGCAGTATGCGCAGCCGTGGAAGCACCGCATCCTGCAATCGACGCTCGACGCCATCCGCGACTATCCTGACTTCCCGCTTGGCTCCCGCAAGTGGGACGACCGGGTCTGGCATCCGGGACCGGACGGCGTGGCCCGCCCCCTGCGCGAACTCTGGCCGAGCGGCTCCGCCCCCGGCTGGATGAGCTT
The DNA here is from genome assembly GCA_049679565.1 of Acidobacteriaceae bacterium. GTDB lineage: Bacteria > Acidobacteriota > Terriglobia > Terriglobales > Acidobacteriaceae > Palsa-343. The sequence continues at coordinate 9,873 of JBAUGH010000660.1, read as the reverse complement.
CATCCTCCACGGCGTGCGCCTCATGGGCAGCGCCCCGGTCTCCGGCGGACTCCGCCTGGCGTGGAGCGAATCGCGCGAGCTGAAGCTCGCCCTGGGTGAGGACGCGGCCAGCTAGTGTCCGACCAGCCGGCAGCCCGGGTCGCTTACTTCCCCGATTCCTTCCACGAAGTCAACGGCGTCGCGCACACCTCGCGGCAGTTCGAGGACTTCGCGCGCCGGCGCGGCCTGCCCTTTCTCTGCGTGCGCGCCGGCGGACGGCGCGATCCGCTGCTGACGGAGGGTTCGCTGACCACCCTGGAGTTCCCCCGCGCCGCCCTGTCGCTCCCGCTCGAGAAGGATCTCCGCTTCGATCCCGCCTGGTTTCGCCATCTTCGCCTGGTTGCGCGGACCGTGCGGGCCTTCCGGCCCGATATCATCCACGTCACCGGCCCCAGCGAAGTCGGACTGCTGGGCGCGCATATCGCCCATCGCCTGCGCCTGCCGCTGGCCGCTTCCTGGCACACCAATCTCCACGAGTACGCCGCCACCCGCTCGCACTGGTTCCTCGACTGCCTGCCGGCCCGGCAGGCAGCCCAGGGGGCGCGCTGCATCCAGGAACTCACGCTGCGGATCACGACCCGCTTCTATCGTCGAGCGCAGGTCCTCTTCGCGCCCAACCCCGGACTTTGCCGCCTGCTCGAGGAGCGCACCGCCCGGCGGTGCCACCTGATGCAGCGCGGCATCGACGCCCAGTTATTCTCTACTGAACGGCGCGAGCGGGATGCATCCGATACCAGCTTCGTTCTCGGCTTTGTGGGCCGCCTGAGCACCGAGAAGAACGTCCGCTTGCTCGCCCAGGTGCAGCGGGAGCTCGAGTGCCAGGGCTTCACGAACTTCCGCTTCCGCATCGTCGGACACGGCTCCGAGGAAGCCTGGCTGCGAGAGAACCTGCCCCGCGCCGAGTTCACTGGCGTGCTGCGCGGCGAAGCGCTGGCCCGCGCCTATGCCGGGATGGACGCGTTCATCTTTCCCTCGCATACCGATACCTTCGGCAACGTGGTTCTGGAGGCGCTGGCCTCTGGCGTGCCCGCCATCGTGACGCCCGACGGAGGACCGCGCTCGCTGGTGCGGGAAGGCCAGACCGGATTTGTCGCGGCCGATGCGGACTTTTCCTCCGCCGTAGCGCGTCTTCTGCGCGACTCCGGCCTGCACGAACGGATGCGGCGCCAGGCGCGGGCATCCGCGCTGTCGGCCTCCTGGGATGCGGTGTTCGAAGGGGTTTATGCGGCGTACGAACCCGCCCTGTTGCGAGCTCCAGCCGCGATGACGGCGGCTTAGCTCGGGGGCGAGAAGTCCAGGCCCGCCTGCTGCGCGGCCTGCTCCGTCGCCGGGAGGTTGAGATCGGCCAGCGGAATCCGCTGCTGGCGCCCCGAAGACGGCTGGTCCATCACGATCACCGTCTCCGGGGTCAGCGCGTAGTTCTGGATCGTCTCCTGATGGCCATCTTTGAAAATCAGGGTTAACTGCGGCTCCGGGGAAACAGGCCTGCCCGGAGGCGGCAGCGCATAGGCCCCCGCAGCATAGCCCTCCGGAGGAGGACCGTAAGCGCCATCCGGCGGCTCCCCGTAGCCGGGGCGATAACCGTTGTCCTCGGGCCCGCCGGCTTCCGGAGCCGGCTGCTGCGCCTGCTGATCGGCGGAATCATCGCCGGTGAAGTCGGATTGGTCCAGGTAGGAGGGCAGCAGCTCCCAGGAATTCGCGTAGTAGGGATACCCCGCGTAGCCGCCGTAGCCGTATCCGCGATAAGGAGCGCGGTAACGGCCCCCGTCGTTTCGGCCGCGGTTGCCCCCGCCGCCGCTCCAGCCCCGATCGCGGTAGTTCATCGCAGGCGATGCCGTTGGGGGATAGAAGGCACGCGCGGGCGCGGTGAAGGTCATGCGCGGAGCCGAACCAAAGCTGTGCGTGGCAAAGCCCGGCATCTGGCCGGGGCCGCTGAACGCGGGTGCGGAGAAATGGCCGATCGACCCGCCGCCGAAGCTGTGGCCCCCAAATCCGCCGCTGTGACCGCCGTATCCGCCGCGCTGGGCGAAGGCCGAGGGGAAAACGACCAGCAGGACCGAGAGGAGCGCAACTGGAAGGGCCCGGCGCATCATGATCTTTCTCCTGGGTATTAGACGCGCCCGGCGCCCGGGAAGCTCCGGAATTCGCATCAGATCAGCTCCGTCTGCCACAAATCGTGCAGATGGACCACGCCTTCGATCCTCCGCTCGGGATCGATCACGATGAGAGAAGTGATCTTCTTCTCTTCCATCGTATGCAGGGCGCGCGCGGCCAGTTCCTGCGGCTCGATGGTTTTCGGCGCAGGATTCATCACTTCCCCCGCGGTTTTGCGCAGGCCGTCGGGCCCATCGCGCTCCAGAAGCCGGCGTAAATCGCCGTCGCTGATGACCCCGGCCAGCCTCCCATCGCGTTCCACCGCGGTCATGCCCATCTTCTTGCGGGACATTTCGTAGATCACATCGGTCATCGCCGTCGCGGCGCTTACGCGGGGGATGGCATCCCCCGCGTGCATCAGCTGGCGGACGGTGGCGAGTCGTTTGCCCAGCTTGCCGCCGGGATGCAGGGCGGCAAAGTCCTCGGCGCGGAAGCCGCGACGGAGAGAAACGGCGATGGCCAACGCGTCGCCCAGCGCCAGCATGGCCGTCGTGGAAGCGGTGGGCGCGAGACCCAGACCGCAGGCTTCAGCGGGCACCGAGCAGTCGAGCGCGACTTCGCTGGCCGAGGCGAGCGTCGAGCCCGTGTCGCAGACAAAAGAGATCAGCGCGATGCCCATCCGCTGCAGCGTGGCCAGCAGTCGCAGAATCTCTTCGGTTTCGCCGCTGGCGGAGAGGGCGATCACGACGTCGCCTTCGGTGATCATCCCGAGGTCGCCGTGGACCGCCTCCGCGGGATGCATGAAAAGCGAAGGACTGCCGGTGGAGCTGAGGGTGGCCGCGACCTTCTGCGCCACGATGCCGCTCTTGCCCATCCCGGTGACGACCACCCGCCCCCGGGCCTGGCCGCAGGAGAGGATGTGCTCGATGGCGCGCTCGAAATCGGCAGCCATGGCGCCGTCCAGACGCGCCGCCAGGGCCAGCAGGGCTTCCGCCTCGATGCGAACCAGCTGCGCGGGCGTGTGAGCGTCGTTCATGGTTCCGAAACTCCCCATGCGGAACTTCCTGATGCTATCACCGGGCCCCGGCCCTTTCCGGGTTCCACTAGAATAGAAAGCAGCGAGGAACAGGCGGATTGCGGCGCAACCTTTTCGTATTGGCGGCGATAACTCTGGCTCTGGCGCTCATGGTGGCGGCGGGCGTAGTGAACTTCCGGCATCGCCGCGCCGAGGAGCGGGCGAGGATGCAGGGCCCGCAGCTGACGCTGGTGCCCGACAATGGCGCCGGCGGTGCCGCGAACCCACCCGCGGCCAATGACGTGTCCGCGGATGAGGAGCCCACCACGGCTCTGAAGGGAAAGACGGCTCCGGCGTTTACACTCGACGACCTGAGCGGCAACAAGGTCTCGCTGGCAAGTTTCAAAGGGCATCCGCTGGTGGTGGATTTCTGGGCGACCTGGTGCGGGCCCTGTAAAGTGGAAATTCCCTGGTTCGAGAAGCTCCACGACCAGTACGCCAGCCAGGGTCTCGAGATCCTCGGCCTTTCTACCGACGATCTGGATAAGGACGATCCGGCGAAGCTGTTCACCGAGAAGCGGGACATCGCGGATTTCGCGCAGAAGATGCACATGAACTATCCCGTGCTGCTCAACGGCGAGTCAGTCGAGGACGCGTACGGGCTGGAAGCGTACCCCACGACCTTCTATATCGATCGCAGCGGAAAAGTGGTGGCGTCGACCGTGGGTCTGGTGCCGCTGGACGAGATCGAAGCCGACATTCAGAAGGCGATCGGGGCAAACTCGTGAGGCGGCCGGCGCTGGTTGCCGTCTGCACCGCGCTGCTGGCTGCGGGCGTCCTGTTCGCGCAGAGGTTGCCGTGGCAAACCGGCAACGGAACGCCGCCGATGAACGCGCAGCTCGTCCACTTTCTCTATCCGCAGCAGGTGACGGTGCATGCGGGCAAGCCGGCGACCCTCCTGCTCCACTTCCGGGTGGAACAGGGGCTGCACATCAACTCCCACACCCCTCCCGCGAAGAGCCTGATCGGCACCGATCTGAAGGTGGCGAATCCAGAAGGCTTCACCGTGACGGCGGTCGATTTTCCGCCGGGCGCAAGCTATGCGCTGCCGGCGTTCCCGTCGGAAAAGCTGAGCGTCTACACCGGCGAGTTCGTAGTGACGATGCACCTCACGGCCCAGCCCGGCAACCACTTGCTGCAGGGCTCGCTGCGCTACCAGGCGTGCGACACCAACACCTGCTTTCCGCCCCGGAACGCCTCCGTTCCCATTGACATCGTCGCGCAGTAGGGCGGGCGCGGCCCGGCCTTCACCGGGCCTGCAAACCCTTCAGGACAACCGCTGCTGCTGCGCAAGCCGCGGCAGATCGCGGTGCCCCAGGGTGTCCGGACCGACGGGCATGCGCGCGAAGGCCGACTCCGGCATCTCCATGACCGGCTTCCAGGCGTCACGGAAGGCCGCCATCTCACTGTGGGTGCCGACGGTGACGCGCACCCAGGTCGGCATGATGGGCCAGACGCGCCCGATGTAGACGTTGCGCTGCGCCATGGCATGAATGACCTGCTTGCCCGGCCGTCCCGTATCTGCCATAAAGAAGTTCGTCTGCGAGCGGATGAACTTATAGTGGTTGGCGTCCATCCAGTCGAAGGTTTCCTCGCGGATGTCGGTGTTGATCTTGCGGCGCTCGGGAACCAGCGTGGGCACCTGCAGGCTGCTGGCAGCTGCCGCCACCGCCAGAATCGGCAGCGAGTTCATTCCGTAGGTCTGGATGCGCTTCAGCAGGTCGGGCCTCCCGATGGCGAAGCCGCAGCGCAGCCCGGCCATCCCGTAGATCTTGGAGAAGGTGCGGAGCACAATGACGTCCTTGCCGGCCTTAACCAGATCGAGCGAGGGCGTGGCGTCGGAGAAGTGAATGTAGGCCTCGTCCAGCAAAATGACCGAGCCTGCCGGCTTGTTGGCCAGAGCGTATTCGATGTCGGCCCGGCTGGTGGTGGTCCCGGTGGGGTTGTTGGGATTGCAGATGTAGAGCACCCCGGCGTTGGGATCGGCGGCAACCATGGCGCGGACGTCGTGCGCGTAGTCCTTCGTAAGCGGGACCTTGACGATGCGCGCGCCATTCAGCGTGGCGGCATACATGGGCGCTTCGTAGCTGGGGTCGGCCACCACCAGGCTGCGCTCCTTCGAGGTGAAGCCGAGCACGGTGTAGTGCAGCGGCTCGCTCGAGCCCGCATACGCCATCACGTAGCCGGGAGGGAAACCTTCCATAGCGGTGAAGGTGTCGACCAGCTTCTGGGTCAGGTCGAAGTCGTAGCGGCCGCCTTCGGGGATGAGGCTGGTCATGACGGCGCAGGCGCCGCTGCAGGGGCCGAGAGGATTCTCATTGGCGTCGATGCGGATGGCGCCGGGAGGAAGAATCTGATGCGTGCGCATGCGCTGAGCGCGGGCCAGTTGCGGCTCGGTGAGGATGGGGATCGCGGAGACGGCCCCGGCGGCGGCGGCCATGCGGAAGAAGCTGCGACGAGAGAGGTCGGTGGGCATCGGTTCCTCCAAATCGAGTTTTTGAGGGCCTGGACTACTTGCCGAGCTGCGCGTTGAGCGGAAGACGAGAGTGCGTATTGACCGCAACAACTTCTATTTCCACCAGCGCGCCGGGGAGAGCTAAGGCTGCGACCTGCATCGCGCTGCGTGCCGGTTTATTGGGCTGGTCTTTGCTGCCGAAATACTGGGAATATCCCGCCATGAATCCGGCGAAATCCATCTTACCCCCGTGCGCCGGATCGCCGGCAAGAAAAGCGTGCATCAGGACCACGTCGCCCATGGACAGGTGCTGTTGGGCCAGCGTGCCCCGGATCGCGTCGAGCACGTGCACCGTCTGAGCCTCGGTGTCGCCCGGCGTCCCTTTGGCCACAGAAGAGTCGATCATGCCGCTGAGGTAGAGCGTGTCGCCCACCCACACGCCCGCCGAGATCGGGAACGCCGAGTTGTTAGGCAGGGGCAGGCGGGTGACCGAACTCTGCGGCAGGGCCTGCGGCACGGCGAGGAGCGCGAGGGCGACGACCAGGACGAGACTCGAAAATTCGCGATTCCGGATGCAACGCTGCATCGGATTCCGGCTAAACATCGAGATTGCCTCCATTTTGCATGCGAACCCCAAGCTGGTTAATAACGCGATAGGAGGAGAGCACCGCGCCCTCCTGCCAGCCGACGAGGTGGCTGGTGTGGTCGCCGGCAAAGTAGACCCGGCGGTCCGGAACCAGCAGCACATCGAGCGATTCGGAACCGGCGTGGCCGAAGCCGCTGATCCACGAGCCGAGGTTGTACGGGATATGGCCCCAGCTGATGTACACCGGCTTGCTCAGGTCCTTGCCATGTCCGGGATGCAGCAGGTCGATCGCCTGGCGGGATGCCTCGAGTTTGGCCTGGACGCTGGGCAGCTTGCCGAAGGCAGTGCCGTTCTCGACGGAGTACCCGCCGATGACGACGCCGCGCTCCGAGAAGAGCCGCGCGCTTGGGTACCAGACGACGTTGACCGTCTGCTGCAGGTAGGAAAGACCGCCGTAGATGCCGTCTTCCTTCTCCCAGAAGCGCGGCGCCTCCCAGGCGATCTTGTAGGCGGAATCGTAGCTGCTGTCGTCGATGGCGGTGCGGACCGCGGGGCTGAAGTCGGCATCGAGCGAGCGCACGATGCTCAGCGGCATGGCGCAGATGCAGTAGTCGGCGGTGACCGAGTGGTCGCCGCCCTTGCCGTCTTTGTAAACCACCGTCACGCCGCCGGGCGACTGGCGGATGGTGCGCACCACGGCGCCATAGCGAACCGTGCCGCCCAGGCTCTTCTCGAAGGCGAAGGGGATGCGGTCCATGCCGCCGATCGGCTGGAACATGGTCGGCTGCCAGTCGATAACTTCCTCCGACATCATGCCCTGCCACAGGTCGGCGTCGAGCAGCGCGTGCATGGGCAGCGGATCGATCGGCTCGGGCATGGCCTTGCCGGCGCCGGGAAAGACCTTGTAGCCGGAGCGCTCCGTGCCCTTGAAAAGCAGATCGGGCTGCAAATCGCCATAGATGCGAAGAAACTCGATCATGCGCTCGCGATCGTCGGCCGTGATTTCCTGGTCGAGCGCGCCCTTGTTGATCGACTTGGCCAGCAGCTCGGAGACATGGCCGCGGGTGTCGTTGACCGCCCGCCGCTCGGTCACCGGCTTGCCGGCGTTGAGCTTGTCGCTTTGCATCAGCGCGCCGCGCGAGGAGTTCACTTCCACTTCCAGCGGCACGCCCAGCTCGTGACAATAATGCAGGATGTTGCGGTGGATGGAGGGCAGCCGCGCCGGGCCGGCGTTGAAATAGTTGCCCTCGTCGAAGTCGCAGCTCTGGCGAAGGCCGGTGGTGAATTCAACCTGCGAGCCGCCCCGCAGCGTCCAGTTGCGGCCGCCGGCGCGCTCCCGGGCTTCGAGCACGGTGACCGTCCATCCGGCTTTGCGCAGTTCGTACGCGGCGACCAGCCCGGCGATGCCGGCGCCGAGGATCACGATGCTGGATCCGGTGCCGTCAACGCGGCGCAGCTCGGCGGCTGCGGTTTCGGGAACGGCGAGCAGCCCCAGGGACTGCATCATGACGAAGGCCGCGCTGTAGCCGCCTGCCTGGCCGACTCGCAGCAAGAACTCACGACGGGTAAGGCTCATCAGTCTCGATTCCTGCGTTCTCCTGTTTCCCCTAAAAAATGAACCCGTGACCGGAGACGGAGTCACGGGTTCTCAGGGAGGCCTAAAAGAGAAGCTTGAGGGCCAGCTGCGTGTTGTAGGGCTCGCCGGCTCCTATGCCGGGAGCGCCGTAGTTGGACCCGATGGTTGCGCCAATCGCGCAGCTGTTGCCATCGGTGCAGTACCCGTCGCCCGGAGCGGCAAGGTTCAGGTGGTTGAACAGGTTGAACATTTCCACGCGGAACTGGGCGGTCACCCGCTCCGTCACGTGGGTGTTCTTGAATACGGATAGATCGATGTCCTGGAAGCCGGGACCGTGGATGGAATTGCGCTGGCCGGTGCCGAAGGTTCCCGCCGCCGGGTCGGTGAACGCCGCAGGGTTAAGCCAGTTCACCGAGTAGCCGGTCGCGGCCGACCCCACTACGCTGTGAGAAACGCCCGCGTAAGGCGAAACATCCGCGACAGGATTGGCCCGCTCGGCATATTCTCCCGTCCCGCTGTCATCGTTATTGGCATACACCGTGAAGGGCGGCCCGCTGTGGAAGTTCCACAGGCTGTTCAACTGCCAGCCGCCGGTCAGCCATTTGGGACCGATGCCGCCGGGAACGTCATACGAGAAGTAAGCGGTGAGGGTGTTGCGTATGTCATAGTCGCTGCTGCCGTATTCGCAGGCGAGGCAAAAGCTGTTCTGGGGATTGAACAGATAGCCTTCGCTGATGTCGTCCATCGAATGCGCCCACGTGTACGACGCCTGCGAGGTCAGGTGATGCCAGTTGGCAAAGCGCACCAGCGTCTGCAGACCGTTATAGCCGGAGATGGCTTCCGACTGGATTTGATTGATCACCCCGTAGTTGGGGTATTCCGTCCCATAAGGACGCGAGCTGTTCGCGCCGCCGCTGCCCAGGGCTGCCTGATTGACGTCCACCAGATCGCGAAGATGGCGGCCGGTGCTCCCTACGTAGCCAAGCTGGACGATGGCTCCGGGGCTGAGGCTGCGCTGGATGTTGAGGTTGTAGTTCTCCACATAGCCGGGCCGCAGCGACTGGCTGATCGAGAAAAGGTTGACCGAGGGGCAGCCGGCGCCGTTGGGATTGGCGACGCAGGGATTCGACGGGCTGCTTTCGTTGAGGAAGATCGTCGAGCCGTAAGCGGCGCCGGAAGGAATGGTGGCCGCGCTGGGCGCGGTCTGCTCCACCGGGCTGGCGCCGGCGGGATTATCCTGCACGCCGAACGGCCCGCCGTTGCTCGCGAAGCGCGAGTTCAGCAGGTTGACGATGTTGGGGCTGTCGAACCCGATGCCGAATCCGCCGCGGATCACTGTCTTGCCGTCGCTCATCGGTTGCCAGGAGAAGCCGACCCGCGGGCTGGCTCCCCCGTACCACTGCGGATAGAGCGTGGGAATCGTCTCGCCGGCAATGGCGATCCCGTTGGGCGCGCCCGGCAGGAAGGTGCTCAGGTCCTTCCCGCCATCGTGCATCGGGCCGATGTACTCGTAGCGCAGGCCGTAGTTCACGTTGAAGCGCGGCGAGAGCTGCCACGCATCCTGCGCGAACAGCGCCCACGTATTCACGAAGATCTGGCGCTTGGGATTGCCCTGCACGATGCTGGTGGCGCCCGCGTCGAAGCAGCCGGCAAGAAAGTCGGCCAGCGCGTAGACGTGGTCCGGATCGGAAGTGACGGGAGCCGATCCCGGCGTCGTCGTTGCCAGCGCATCGCAGGCACTGCCGGTGCTGCCCGACCACGGCCCCTGGGTGCCGTCAAACACGAAGGTGCCCCGCTGGCCGCTCTGGTAGAAGTCGTCGATCTGCGCCTGGCGGAATTCCCCGCCGAAGCGGAATTCATGCTTGCCCAGCGTCCAGGACAGCGCCTCGTCAAGGTGGCCGGTGATGTCGTTGCGCCCCGACTCGACGGTCGCGCCCACGTAGTCGAAGCCGTCTGCCGATGCGCCGAGGCCGCTGCTGGCTGAAGGGGAGGCGATCTCGATGCGCGGCGCCCCCGCCAGCGCCGTGCTGCTGACGCCCGTGTTCAGC
>JBAUGH010000659.1:0-1766 GCA_049679565.1 Acidobacteriaceae bacterium | reverse complement strand
CTTCAGTGTGTGCGCGATCCGCTCCTGGGACTTTCGCTCGCCGCACAGCGACAGGAAGTGCTCTCGCTCCAGATCCAGCAGATACTGCTCGCTCACCGGAGTTCCCGGTGTCACCGCCCCGCCGCAGAGCACCTCCACCAGATGCGTGGCCACGGTCACATCGTGATCGGTTGCATACTCGCCTTCCCGCATCATGTGGATCGCCAGCTTGAGCGCCGCCAGCACGCTGTCGCCCGGGGCGGGCAGATCCGTGCGCGCGAGCGGCGCCTGATAACCGCTCTCCGCCAGCGCCGCGGCCTGCGCTTTCGCGTCGTGGAGCAACCGCTCGCGGTTCATCGTGATGCCGTCCGTCGGCCGCAGAATTCGCAGATCCAGCGCTTCGTACGCCGATGTCGAAACCTTCGCCAGCGCGATGTTCTCAAAGATGCTTCGCATTACGTGGTGCAGCTCCACCGAATCGCTGCGGCTCCCCGGAGGAGCTGCGGCCGCGGCCGTCTCCACCGCGCGGAGGGTCATTTCCTTGCAGCCGCCGCCGGCGGGAATCAGCCCCACGCCGGTTTCCACCAGCCCCGTATACAGCTCCAGATGCGCCTGGCGCTTTGCCGCGTGCAAAGTCACTTCCGCGCCGCCGCCCAGCGTCAATCCAAATGGAGCGACCACCACGGGCCGCGGGCAGAACCTGATCGCCTGCGTCATCTCCTGGAAGGCCTGGATGTAGAGATTGATTTCATCCCATTCCTCATCCTGCGCGGCCAGCAGCAGCTGCACCAGATTCGCCCCCGCGGAGAAATTCGCCGCGTCGTTGGTGATCACAAAGCCGCGGAAGTTGCGAACCTGCTCGCTCTCCGCGGCCAGCGTCTGGCGCACGAAGTTCACAATGTCGCCGCCCAGAGCGTTCATCTTGGTGTGGAACTCGATGCAGGCGATCCCGTCGCCGGCGTCGATCAGGGACGTTCCCGGGTTCTCCGCCACCACCCCACCCGACCGCTTCGCGCGGCTCAGACTCACGACCGCGGTGGACGGCTCGACCGGCGCATACGTGCCCGTGGCGGGATCAAACACCTCTGCTTCGCGATACCACGACGTTCCGCCGCTGGCCAGGAGCTTTTCCAGTGCCGGCGGCAGCGTTCGTCCCTGGGCGAGCACCTTGTCCGCCGTTTCGCGAACCCCGGCTGCGTCCCACATCTCAAACGGGCCGAGCTCCCAATTGAATCCTGCGCGCATGGCGCGATCGATGTCGGCCACGCTGTCGCTGATCTCGCCGATGCGGTTGGCTGCGTAGAGCCACAGGTCCGGCAGGATCTGCCAGTAGAAGGCCGCTGCCTTGTCCTTCTCGGGATTCCCGTCCAGCAGCATCCGGATACGGTCCGGCAGCGACTCCACCGGCTTGGTCATATCCAGCGCCGGCAGCTTCGGCTTCTGCGCGGCCCGGTACTCGAATGTGCTGAAGTCCAGCACCAGCCGTTCGTCGCCCTTCGCGGCCTTCCTGTAGAAGCCCTGACCGGTTTTGTCGCCGAACCACTTCCGTTCCAGCATAGTCTCGAGAAACGGCGGCAGCCCCAGGTCCGATCGCTCGTCCTTCGTGTTCGCCGCGAAGTTCCGCACTACGCTGCCCAGCACGTCGAGCCCGACCATATCGGCGAGGCGGAAGGTCCCGGTCTTCGGCCAGCCCATCGGTTTGCCGGTCAGCGCGTCGACCTCTTCGACGGTCAGGCCCTGTTCCTGCATCACGCGGATCGTATTCAGCAGCGAGAACGCGCCAATCC
>JBAUGH010000658.1:0-5019 GCA_049679565.1 Acidobacteriaceae bacterium | reverse complement strand
GCTCGCGCACGAACAGATTCCGTACCAGCGTCCGATACTCGGCCGCAAACCATCCATGCGGCGACAAATTCCCCTCAAAATTCCGATCCCCCCACGGACGAATCGCGTACTCAAATCCCGCCTGCGTCGAGCTGGTGTGCAGCAGCAGCGCGTACAGCTCCCGAACGGCCTGTGCCTGATCGCCGCGCTCCACTTCGGTCAGCGTGTTTTTGATCGTCAGGTAGTGGTGCAGCCAGCGCCCGTCCCCATACGTCATGATGCCTTCCTGATACTTCGCCTGGGTCGCGCGCAGCGTCGCCGTAATCCGCGGATCGTCCGGCGACAGCACCGGCTCCGGATACGCCCCGAGCAAATTGCCCCAGTCGTTCCCTGCCTTTTGCCCGGCCTTCGGCTCGTCGAGCGTCGGCGGAATATACCCGCCGGTCCGCTGGGTCACCTCATCGAGGGTTTTCAGGAACGCAGCCCGGTAATCGTCGTACTCGCGCTCGAAATCCGCCGCGTCCTCGTCCTTCCCCAGCGCCCTTGCCATCAGAATCGCTTCGTGCAGCCCGTCCAGCGCCAGAAAGTTATAACCCGTGATGTGCCCGGGGATATCCTCGTTATCGAGCACGTTCGATGCCGGCATCAGATGCATCGGATCGCCCGCCCGCGCCTGATGCAGCCACGCCACTGCCCGCACGATCGACGGGAACACCTGCTCGGCGAACGCGCGGTCGCGCGTAATCCGAAAATGCTGGCCGTAGGCCCACAGCGTCTCTCCCCAGCCGTCGTACTGCTCGCTCTGCGATAGAAAATTCCCGTCCGGCGTCTGCCAGCGAGCGAAGAAGTCCAGCACCTGCCGCGCAATCGTTGGATAGCCGGTGATGTCGTACGAGTGCACGATGTCCGACGAGTCGCGCAGCCAGAACGCGTGATAGTGCAGATCGTTCACCGTCTGCACATAATTCCCATCGATCTTGTTGCGCGCGATCAGGTTGTACACCAGGCTGGCGCGAAAGGTGTCCGTCACCTTCTTCTCCGGCAGCGTCAGCTGCATGCCGCGCCCCAGAATGTCCTCCCAGAAATCGACAACCCGCTGGTGAAATGCATCGAACGAAGCCGCCCGCACCGCATCGAGCGCGGCGCCCGTTTCCACCGGGATCACCGGTAGCTTGAAATCCAGCGTCCACTCTTCGCCCGGCGCCAGCATCTTGCCGTAACGCGCAATCCCCGCCGCCGTGGTCGGCAGAATCTTCAGCGCCCGCGGCGTCAGGTCCGGTGGATTGTTGTAACTCTCGTGCAACGTAAACGACAGCTCCGATGCGCCCGCCGGAAACACGTACATCGCCTTCCCGTCGCGCAGGAAAGCATCCCCATCGAAACGGTATTGCCAGGAATTGCTGAACTCCACCCCCGGCTGCCGGTAATCGCCGATGCGCTTTCCTTCCACCGGACGGCGAAAGCGGTTGTCGCCCGTCATGCTCGTCGTGCTCGACGCCCCCTGGTAGCGCATGCCCGAGGCCAGCAGCGCCCGCGTCGGCTCCGCGCTTTCATTCCGCATCGTGACCCGGATGAAATCCACCAGTTGCCCTTCCGGCGTCCCGTCCAGAGTCGCGGCAAACATCGTGAAGGTGTAAGCAATCCCATCCTGGCGCCAAACGTAGCTGTCGATCGGCAGGTACCCGCGCTCCAGTGTCCGCAGCCGCTGCTGCACCGGCGTATCGTTCGGCCCGGTAAAGAACATCAGCTCGCCGAATCCCGTGTACAGATAGCCTTCCGGCGTAATCTCCGTCGCCTCCGGAGCATCCATCACGCCAATCTCGTCCGTCGGCTGGCTGAAATAGGAGAATGGCTGGTTCGGCACATCGATCGACGGCGACACCATCTGCGCCCGCACACCGGCTGCAACTGCCATGCTCATCGCCACCGTTGCCGCAACGGTGCGACACATGAGAATTCTCGAAGTTAGCATCACAACCGGACCTCGCGCGACGCAAGCCTATCACGCTGCCTGGCTCTCCGCGACGTTCCCATCCGCGGAGGTCAGCCCGCGCACACCCGCCGCTCAGCCGCGGATCGTCGACTGCCTCTGCGCCGTCGCCCGCTCCTCGCTCAGCCCAAGCAGGGCCCCCACCAGAGCGCGCACATTCTCTTCCCGGACTCCGTAGCGAACGAACTCCCGGTCGTGGACCTCGCCCATCTGCACACCCTGCCGCCGGTACCGCACCGGGCTCACCACCGGCGTGCGCAGGCTGGCGTGGAACTCCGATGCCGTCGTCTCTTCCGCCACCCGCGCAATCGTCTGCGGCGTAATGCCTCCGCCCGCCATCACGCTGATGCGGCCTCCCGCCGCTTGCACCATGCGCGCCACCAGGGCCGTTCCCTCCGTCACCTTCGCAGCCCCGCCCGAGGTCAGCACGCGCCCCACGCCCGTCCTGACGACAGCCTCCAGCGCCGCGCTCGGATCGGGCGTCATGTCGATCGCGCGATGGAACGTCACCGCCAGCGGCGCCGCCCGTTCCACCAGCCGCCGCGTCCGCTCCACCTCCACCTGCGCCTGCTCGTCGAGCACACCCAGTACCACGCCATCCGCGCCCAGCGTGCGGGCCTGCGCGATGTCCTCCTCCATCAGCTCCAGCTCCGCCTCGCTGTAACAGAAGTCGCCGCCCCGCGGCCGGATCATCACGAATAAATCGATTTCGATCCGCCGCCGCACCTGCGCGATCAGCCCGTGCGAAGGCGTAATGCCTCCCTCCAGCAGATCGCTGCATAACTCCACGCGATGCGCCCCGCCGCGCTCCGCCGCCACTGCTGACTCCACCGAGTCCGCGCAAATCTCCACAACCATGGTCCCTGCCTGGGGCAAACTTGTCGTCGCACCCGCGCGTCCGCGTTCCCGAGAGCCCGGCGGCTGCCGAACCGGATCATAACAGGCAGCCGTTGTCGGATCGTTCGGCGGCGGCTCTAGCGGCACGCCACGTTCAGTTGTTCTGTGGGTTCCGGCTTGAAAGGCGGGTACTTCAAATGCCGCGAATTCAGGAACTGGTTCGTCAGCGGGCCGCCGTCCGGCAGTCCGGCGGCCGCATCCATTGCATACGCCGAATTCCGTTCCACCCGCGGCAGCGACGCAAAACGAAAGCCCTCCTGGCGCAGCAGGTGCAGCAGATCCGGCAGCATCAGCGTTGTGAACTCCGTCGCATGCAGCTCCAGCACATTCGGAATCTCGTGGCCGAACGCGATCTCCTCCTCCTCGCGCCCTACCTGGATGAACTCTGCCGCGTTCGCCATATAGCTCTGCTGCAGCCACGCGATCTCCGCGTCGTCGCGCTTCGCCGCGCAGCGTTCCCAGGCGTCGCTCCAGTCGTCGTCTTCGAAATTCAGCGTCACCTCAGCCAGCCGGTAGCCGTGCGCCTCGAGCCACCCGCGCACGGCCTCGCGCTTGCCCACCGTGTCGCCCTCCTCCAGATACGGAAAGCGGAACCAGTGCCAGTCCCGCCCCTCGCTGTAGGCCCGCAGCGCCGGCTCGTCCTGCGCAATATTCTGCTCATACGCTCCCACGCTGTCGCCGGTCAGCTCCGGGTGCGACCACGTGTGGTTCCCGATCCTCATCCCCTCCCGCACCCAGTCCCGCAGTGCTTGCTGCGCATCCGGATCACCTTCGAGATCGTCCGCCGTCACAAAGCCGTACGTTCCCTCCAGATGCTCGGCCCGCAGTTCCTTTGCCAGCTGCATCAGAATCTGCGTCCGCGTGGCGCCCGCTGGCAGTCCGCCCGCCGCGGGCAAATCGTCAAACGTCAGCGCTACCACAGGGTGCGCTGCGAGCGGCGCCATCCGCTGCACCTTCTGTCGCGCCGTCGAGACGCTGGTGGCCGTGCGCGGCGTACGCGTGGCCGCCGCCAGCGCGCTCGCCGCACCCAGACCCACGGCCATTCCCGCCATCAACAACCCGCGACCCATGCTTCGATTTTCTCGCACTCCTGCCTGCGCTGCCACTGGAGGGCCTCAAGTTTCCCGAATCATCTCCGCCGCCACCGCCGCCAGCCCCTCCCGCTCCCGCCGCACCCGCTGCAGGGTTCCCCAGAGAGCTCCGTACAGCAGTCCTCCGCCCAGCAGAATAGCCCCGACGATCCATCCCACCGCCGCTCCCTCTCCCTTGCCCAGGACCATCCAGAAGCCCGCCGCGATCAGCACCTCCACCCCCACCAATGTCCTCGAAAAATCCAGCCATTGCCCGCTGCGCTCCAGCCGCCGCACGCGCTGCCCCAGTGCATCCACTGTCGGCAGCGCATCTTCGCCCGCCGGTTCCCGCATGCTCACCCAATACGCTCCCGCAGAAAAATACGCGCTCCATAGAATTACCGCGAGCGTGTACGCCCCCTCCGACCACCGCAGCAACAACCACAGCGATGCCAGAAACACCACCACGGACACTGCTGCCGCCGTCACGACCCATCCCCGCAGGAACGCCGCCGCCCGCCGCCCCGCCATGACGCGTCCCGCCTCGCCGGCTTTCGCCTCTTTGCCCGCCGGCTCTGCCTGCCACGCCTCCTCCAGGTCCTTCCACTCCTCGTTCATCGCCGCGCTCCTTCCCTCCGCAATTGCTGCTTCGCCCGCGTCAGCCGCACCGCAACATTCCCTTCGGAAATCCCCAGCACCTCGCTGATCTCCCCGTGCGACAGCCCTTCGAGCACCAGCATCGTCACCTGCCGCGATCCCATTGGCAGCGCCGCTACCCGGGCTCGCAGTTCTTCCTGCTCGCCTTTCTGCGCCAGGCTCTCTTCCGGATCCAGTTCCTCATCCGCCATCTCCTCGGCTGCGCTCAGGTCCGTCGCCTCCGGCCGGCGCCTTGCCACATGCGTCAGCGCCCGATTGTGCGCCACCCGGTACACGAACGTCCGCTCCGAACAATCTCCGCGAAACGCCGGCAAAGCCCGCCACAGCGCCAGCCGGATCTCCTGCAGCAAATCCTCTGCCAGCGCAGCATCCCTCTCGTACACGCCCGCCAGCCGCCGCAGCGGTGCATCGAATTCTGCCAGCAAC
>JBAUGH010000657.1:0-6822 GCA_049679565.1 Acidobacteriaceae bacterium | reverse complement strand
ATCCATAGTACGGATCGTAGGGGTACTTATCCCCGGCGCCCACGTTGTTGACCAGCGCGAAGCCAAGGATCGGGTTGTAGACGTTCCCCTGCAGCGCCTGATTCTTGCGCTGGGTGAGGAAGTCTTCGGTCACGACCGGCTCGTCGGCTGTATCCACCAGGACGGTGGACTTGTTGTTCTTTTCAACGGGAGGCATTTCCAGCGTGTATCCCAGCCCGTAGGTGAGGGTGAAGCTGGGCTTCATGTGCCAGGAGTCGCTGAAATACCCGTTGAAATAGGGGATGGTCATCTGGTCGAAGGCGTGGGTGAGCGGAGGATTGAGCGCGAGGTTCGCGCCGCTCCGGGTGTACGCCACCTGCGCATCGGTGACGATGCCCAGGGCAGCAGCCGCCACGCGGTCGGAGTTCTTGTTGATCGGGTATCCGCCGCCGAGGGTGCTCATATCGACGTTGCCCGAACCGGCCGAATCGCCCAGCTCATAGGTCGGCGTGAAGTTGATGCCGCCGCCGTTGTCGCTGCGCTGGTGGTAGTTGTAATTGTGCTGGAACTGACCGCCGAACTGGAGCAGGTGATTCCCCTTCAGCAGGGTGAAGTTGTCGCTGAAGAAGTTATCGTGCCCATCCCAGAAGCGGGTACGAATGCTCTGGGTGTTGACGTTGAAGGGAGCCAGCACATCGGTGGCAGTTTCGCCGAACGGCTCCAGCGCTCCGCCCAGACCGGAAACCTGGGGCGGGGCATTGTTATCGCCCCACTGCCAGTAGTTGCGCAGGAAGCTGTAGTGGAAGTCGTTGGTGAGGTTGGTGGTGATATTGGTGGTCAGGCCGGTAACGAAATACCACGGGTCCTGCGGCCGGTTGGCCAGAGCGGCAGGAACGCCCAGCTTGTCGCCGGCGAAGAAGCCGCCGATATCGACCTGCTCACTGCCGATGGAGTTCTGCCGGAAATAGCGGTAGCTGGCGAACCAGTTCCACTTGGGGCTGAACGCGTGATCGACGCGGAAGGCCATATCGTTGCTGCTCAACGGCACGGTCATGTTGGCAACGAAAGCGACTTCGTTGTAGCCGTCGCACTCCGGTCCCAGAATGGTTCCGCAGAGGTTGGGGCTGGGCGGGCCGGCGATGGTGCCCTTGGGCTCGTACTTGCTCCACATGGCCGAAACATCGGGATTGAGACCGATGCCGCGGGGATCGATGGACTTGAGAGTGTAGGGAGTCTCCACGTTGCTGGCGTTGGGCTCGTAGATCGTCCCGGCCATGAGGCTGGGCGAAGGAACCGCGCGGCTGAAGGTGGTCGACTGCGGGAAGCGGTAGCCTTCGAAGAATCCGAAGAGGTAGGTGCGGCCGCCGAGGAACGCGGGCAGAATGAAGCCGCCTGCCTTGGCGCCGAACCGGCTGTAGTGGTACTGGGTGAGCGGAACCCCGAACTGGTTGTTATCCCAGGTGTTCGCGTTCCAGCCGTTGTCGAGGTAGTACTCGTACACGCCGCCGTGCCACCGGTTGGTGCCGCGGGGGGTGACGAATTCCACCTGTGCGCCGGAGGAATTGTCGAAGTCGGCGGTCTGGTTGGCGGTGTTGACCTTGACTTCAGCCACGCTGTCCTGGGGGGTGGGCATGACCCCGGTAGGGGAGCTGTACATCATGCCGTTGGCCGAGGAGAGGCCGCCGGTCGGGTCGCCGGCGAAGCTGCCGGTGTAAACCGAGTTGTTGCCGTCCATGTCGGAAGTGATGTTGCCGCCATCCAGCAGGAAGGTGCTCTGATCGTTCACCGCGCCGGCGACGCTGCCGTTGGGGGCAACGGCGGGCTGCATGGAGGTGAAGGTATTGACGTCATGGTTGAGGCTGGGCAGGGCGTCGATCGCTTCCTGGGGAATGGTCTGCCCGACGGTGGAGTTCAGCGTCTGCAACTCGGTGCCGATCGCCTGGACTTCCACCGTCTCGGAGCCGCCGCCCACCTTCATGGTCAGGTTAGCGGTCAGCTGAGAGCCGATGTTGACCGCAAGCCCCGTCGACTTGGCCGACGAGAAGCCCGACTTTGAAGAGGTGATCGAGTAGGTGCCTGGCGGCACGTTGGGAAAGATGTATTTGCCCTGACCGTTGGTCACGCTGTTCAGCGTCACACCTGCGCCGGAATCGGTCAGCGTGACCGTCGCGTCGGGTATCAGAGCACCGCTTGGGTCGGTAATCTGGCCAACCACGGTGCCCGAGTTCGTCGCCTGGCCATGACTCCAGCTCGCGCCTGCGAACGTCCACAGGACAACCGCGACCGTGGCCATGATCCACCGTAGCCTGAGTTGCCTCATTACTGCTCCTCCATATAGTTGCTCGTTGTGCGTTTGCACTATGTCCGGGCGAACCGCTTGCGGCCCGGTAAGGGAAGAAATCAATCCGCTCGTGGGAAGTGGACTCATTTCCTTCAGCTAGTTAAAAAACCAGAAGCAAGCTAAGGATCGAAACAAGCCGTTACAAGGTTTGGGGACGACGCGGTACCCAGGGGAAGGGATGTAGCTCGGTATTTGCAATTGCGTGTCCAATTTCGGTCACGCAATATCAACAACTTACGGTGCCGGCAGGGGAGGTGAAAATCACAATAATCTGAAATTTCATACTTTGTCCAGATTTTGTTCCGGAATTGCGAATCACCTTTTGGGCCAATCCTGCGTCTAACGGTGTCCGCTCGGCGAGTCGCCTTTCGGATTGTGAAAAAATACTTTCAGAGGCTTCAAAGAGGGGCCCCCCCATGAACACCTTCAAGACCACCCTGCTTCTGACCTCCCTGACCCTGCTGCTGGTTCTGATCGGGAGCCGCTGGGGGGAGGGCGGGGCCATCATCGCGTTCGTGATCGCGGCCGGCATGAATTTCTTCAGTTACTTTTATTCGGACAAGCTGGCGCTGGCCATGTACCGGGCGCAGCCCGTGAGCCGCGAGCAGCTGCCCCGCGCTTATGCGGTGGTGGAGCGGATGACCGCCCGTCTGGGGCTGCCGATGCCGAAGATGTACGTGATCCCCACCGACTCGCCGAACGCATTCGCTACGGGGCGCAATCCGAAGCACGCGTCGGTAGCCGTGACGCACGGCATTCTGCAGCTGCTGAACGATGAGGAGCTGGAAGGTGTGCTGGCGCACGAGCTGGGGCACGTGCGCAACCGCGACATTCTCACCAGCTCGATTGCGGCGACGCTGGCCGGGGCGATTACGCTGATTGCGCGCATGGGCTGGTGGGCGGAGATGTTCGGGTTCGGCGGGGGAGGCGGGCGCGACCGCCGCGGAGGCGCCATCACGGCGCTCCTGATGCTGATCGTCGCCCCCATTGCCGCCCTGCTGATCCAGCTGGCGGTGTCGCGCTCGCGGGAATACGAAGCGGACGCCACCGGCGCGCACATCACGGGCAATCCCTATGCCCTGGCCAGCGCGCTGGAGAAGCTGGACGCCTACTCAAAGCGGCTGCCGATGCCGGGATCGCCTTCGACGGCGCACCTTTTCATCGTGGAACCGCTGCTCAGCCGCGGGGACTTTGCGAATCTGTTTTCGACGCACCCGCCGATTGCGAAGCGGATCGAGCGGCTGATCGGGCGCCCGAGCGTTTACGGCGCGCCGCAGAGATAGGCAGACGCAGAGAGGCAGGCGCAGAAGCGTTGGGGGCTACTTTTTCCTGAGGACGGCGTCGCTGTTCTCGTCGGTGGCGATGACGGCTTCCAGCTTGCGCAGTTTGCCGTACTGGCCGGCGTCGAGCTCGACCTGCCTGAGAACGTACTCGCGGCGGTAGTGGAGCACTCGGCCGTCTGCTTTGACTTCGCTGCGATAGGTTGCGAATCCCATGTCGAGATTCACCGGATCGGGAACGTCGTCGACCGTGTAGCCGGCGGGGATGGTCACGTCGAAGTCATCGCGCCACGTGCCCACGCCGTCGAAGCTGATGGGCACGGTGCGCGGCTTATCGTCGAGCCCGTCGGCGTCGGAGCCGATGACGCGGGGCCGCACCAGCAGCAGATTGCCCGCAGTCTTCGCATAGAGCGGGGCTGTCAGGGAATAGTCCATCTCGAAGGGCTCATCCAGATCGTTGACGTGGGCGACCTTCTCGGACCCCAGCGTGAACGAGGAAAAATCATGTTGCAGCAGGCCCTCCACGGTTTCGCGCTGCTCCTTACCGCTGTCGAGGGCCATGCTGCGGCGCCATGGCGAGGCGGAGGCGCCGCTGCGCAGCACGGTTACGTCGCCGCTGAGAGTTCCGTCCGCAGCCAGCTGGAATTCCGCCCTGCGCTCGATCGACTCCGCGGCCGGGCTCAGGACCGGCAAGCGGATCAGCTGGCTGTCGTCGCCCGCCGCGAGCACTGCATAGCTTCCCTGCTCATAATCGGGCAGCTGGCCGACCGGCACATAAGCATTGGTCGGATCGAAAATGAGATACCGCCGACCCGAATGCGCGGTGACGACCGCCTGCAGGCGCGGATTGTCATACCCCTGGGGAATCTCGATGGCGGTAATCATATGGTTGCCGAAGAGGGTCGGCGCGGCGGGATCGATGACCCCACGCCGGTCGTCGAGGCTGACCCACGCGGCGCGAATGCCGACGGCATCGAGCATGGCGATCATGAGGGTGGCTTTGTCCTTGCAGTCGCCGTAGCGGCTGCGGAAGACATCTTCCGCGGGATGCGGCTGCCAGCCGCCGATGCCGACCTCGATGGCGACATAGCGAATTTGCCGCTGCATGAAGGCGGCGACGTTGTCGAGTCTGGCGAGGAAGTCGCCGCCGCCGCCGATGGTGCGGGCGGCCGCGGCCACGCCGGCGCCACCCTCGCTTTCGGGAGCGGCCAGGCCGTAATACCAGTTGCCAATCTTCGCCCAGAGCGCGCTTCCCTGGGGCAGCGGATCGGCGCTGAAGTGCACCGTCATGCGGCCAGCGAGCGACTCCCATGCGGGGTGCAGGGGCACGCCGGACAAATCGATGCCGGCGAGATTCGTCAGCTCCCAGCGAAAGTGGCCGGGGGCCACCTCGGTTTCCGGGGTACTGTCATGCCGCGACCAAACCGCCTCCTGATGCCATGCCGGGGGCAGGTCGATTTCGAAGACGGACCGGACGGTGGGGACCGGATTCTGGAAGTCCCAGCTGTCCTCGAAGAAATAGGGCGGCAGGCGCTTGACCGATTCCCACGCGACCAGGCCGCCGGGATCGGCTCCCGGGGGCGAGGCTATTCTCGCCCGCACATCTCCATAGAGGACGCCTTCGTCCGCGTCGACGTCGCCGGTCTCCACGTATTCGGAGTCCTTCATGGTGTAGTGACGCCCGTCGGGACCGATGCTCCAGACGTGAAAGGAATCGAGCTTTTCGTCTTTTGAGAATGCTGAGACGGGCTGGGCGTAGCCGCGTCCCTGGGGGCGCAGGATTTTGACGACGGCGCGGTACCGCTCGGTCGTTTTTCCGTCGGGAGCGACGGTCAGCAGCGTGTCCTCGAGCAGATACACGGCTTTCGCGTCGTGCCATGCCGCGGGCAGAGGAGCGCTGGCGGCGGCCGCCGTGACCCAGTCGGGCATGGGTGGAGGCGAAGAGGCGCGCGCGCTTCCGCAGGCCGCCAGAAGACCCAGCAGCGCGAGCCCCGGCGCACATCTCACCGGTTGGCTCCCGCCTGGCCCGCCGCGGTAGAGGGCGCGGTGCGCTCCAGCACGATGGGCTGCTGATCCTGGGCGCTGGCCTTCTGGAAGAAATCGCGCAGTTGCGGATAGCTTTCCGGCTTGTACACGGGCGTGGCCAGGGTGAGCTGCCGGACCTCCTGCAATTCCTGCGCTTTGCTCACAAACACGGTCTGGTAAAGAGCCAGACCCGACATGGGCACCTTCGCATTTGCGGGCAGCCCTTCCACCGACAGCCCGGGCGCCAGCTGCACCGTCACTTCGTCGTGGGCGACATAGGCGTAGTGCAGATCCACTAACGTCTCCCGCTTCTGCTCGGCGAAGAGCGGCCTGGCGCCGGCTTCGAAGAATCCGCTGGGGATGAACAGCCGCTTACCGGTTTGCGTGCCGAGGGTCCCGGTCACGTCCGCAACGGCCATCAGCGCGGTCGAGGTGTCGGTCAGTCCGATAAAGTGAGTGGTCTTCACGTGCACGCTCTCCGGAACCTGGGCCTGCAGCTGTTCGTCGAAGGCTTTCATCGTCGCTGCTTCATCGGTTCGCAGGGCCTGCTGCCGCCAGCGCAGCGCCTGCACCCCGGTCATCGAAACCCGCACCATGCCGGTGAGGGTTCCATCGGCGGCCAGTTGCAGGTCGGCAACCCGCAGGATGCGATTGTCCGGGTAGGGCGGCTCCGGCGTGGCTTCGACGCTGACTCCGTTGGCCGTCTGGCGGACGCCGAGGACGCCGGTGTGCATCCAGTGGAGCTTGCCGAACTCGCAATAGCGCTGGCCGGGATCGAAATACACATTCTTCCCGCCCAGCTCGACGATGGCGATCTCGTCTTCGAGCTGGCCCCAGTTCAGATAGCCGGTGTTCAGCAGGTTGCGATCCCGCTCGGTCACGATCATGTCCCACGATTTGAATCCGGCCGCGCGGGTCATGGCCAGAAAGAGCCGGGTGATCTCGTCGTCGCTTCCCCGCTTGTCCGCCCAGACATCGGCGGCCGTCCGGATCTTCACGCCCTCGGCCTGATTTTCGGCTGCTGAGCGTTCGCGGGTGAACCGGGTGTTCTCGACCGTCATGACGGCGGCGTAAATTTTCCCGAGCTTCTGCTCGTCGCTGTCGGTGGGCGCGACGATTCCCGCCACGGCTTTGCGGATCGCGTCCGAGGGCTCGGCAAAGCGATCCACCTGCTTCGACCACTCCTTACCTTCGTCC
>JBAUGH010000656.1:0-3247 GCA_049679565.1 Acidobacteriaceae bacterium | reverse complement strand
CCCCGCTTCTCCAGCACGACCAGCTCGCCGTGGGTCTTTGCGATGGAGCCGGTCAGCTCCGTGCGCGTGCTGTCGAGATCGCCCTGGGTCTGTGCGATCTCCCGTCCCTGCGCATCCAGCTGCGCCTGCATCTTTCTCCAGCGCGCCTCGGCGGCGTGCCCGGCTCGGGGCTTGCTCAGGTGATGCACAATCGGCTTCTGCGCCGCCTGCTGCTGCTGTTGCTGCAGTTGCTGCTCGGCCGCCGCTTCCTGCTGGCTGCGCTGTTCCATCGCGTTCACCTGGGCCGTCAGATCCTTCATCTCGGTGCGTGTCGAATTCAGCTCGGCATTCGCCTGCTGGTTCTGCGCTGCCAGATTCCGGGCCGTGTGCCGCTCATGGACTGCGTAGGCCAGCCCGGCTACGCCCAGCACCAGGGCTGCTGCCACCACCGCTACTTGCCGCACCAGCGGCGACGTGCCTTCAATCTGCTGACCGACTTCAGAGTCGTGCATCATACGAATGCCTCCGGAGACAACAGAGCCCCGGCATTTCCCAAGCACGATTTGTTCCATCTTTCTTCAAGGTCAAAACGATTGAATGCCGGGCACTTGGTCCTCCGGGCGCGCTCCGCCGTCCAGGCAGAATTTCCCCGCTTACGCAAATTTTGCGTATCACCACAGTCACTTCGCGCATCCCAGCAGCAGCGGTTGCCTCCCCTCCGCCCCACCTCATCCGTGAATTGGGTTTTGGCGCGAAGCGGTCTGCCTGGAGGGCTGGTCCCCCGGACGGCGGGCACATCTTATATCCTGAAGATGATCCCCAATTCATATTTGAGAGAAGCATGATTTCTGTCAGCAATATCACCATGCGCTACGGCGCCAAAGTTTTGTTCGAAGAGGTGAGCACCACTTTCACCTCCGGGCGCCGCTACGGACTCACGGGCCCCAACGGCGCCGGCAAGTCCACTTTCATGAAGATCCTGTCCGGCGACCTCGATCCGCAGAAGGGCACGGTGGTCCGGCCGAAAAAGCTTTCCGTCCTCAGCCAGGACCACTACGCCTTTGACGCCTTCCGGGTCATCGACACGGTGGTGATGGGCAACAAGGGGCTGTGGTCCGCGCTGGAAGAGCGGGACCGCATCTATGAGAAGTCGGAACTGACCGACGACGACGGCATGCGCCTCGCGGAACTGGAGGGCGTGGTCGGTGAAGAGGACGGCTACACCGCCGAGTCCGACGCCGCCATTCTTCTTCAGGGTCTCGACATCTCCGACGAGCTGCACGAGCGCAAAATGTCCGAGCTGCAGGGCGGGCAGAAGGTCCGCGTGCTGCTGGCTCAGGCGCTGTTCGGCAAGCCCCAGGCGCTGCTGCTCGACGAGCCGACCAACTACCTCGATCTCGACTCCATCCACTGGCTGCAGGAATTCCTTGGCCGCTTCGAAGGAACCGTGATCACCATCTCCCACGACCGCCATTTCCTGAACTCGATCTGCACCCACATCGCGGACATCGATTACCAGACGATCATCACCTATACGGGCGGCTACGACGACATGGTGCTGGCCAAGACGCAGATCCGGTCGCGCCTCGAGTCGGAGAACGCGCAGCGCGAGAAAAAGATCGCCCAGCTGAACGAATTCATCGCTCGCTTCTCCGCCGGGACCCGGTCTTCCCAGGTCACCAGCCGTAAAAAGGAAGTGGAACGGTTACAAACGACGGAGCTGGCGCGTTCCAATATCGCGCGCCCCTACATCCGCTTCGACCAGAACCGGCCGTCAGGAAAATATGTCGCGGAAATCGAGGGCCTGCGCAAGACGTATGGCGATCTGACTGTCATCGATGGCTTCAGCGCCGGCATTATGCGCGGCGAAAAGATCGGCCTGATGGGGCGCAACGCCCAGGGCAAGACCACCATGCTCAAGTCGCTGCTGGCCAATCAGCGCGGGCTCGCCGAAAAGGACTTCACCCTCGACGCCGGGAATGTGAAGTGGGGCCACGAGGTCCAGATCGGCTACTTTCCCCAGGACACGACCGGCGTCATCGAGCCCGGCGTCACCATCGTGGACTGGCTGCGCCAGTTCGACGAGAAGGCCACCACCGAAGACATTCGCGGCATTCTCGGCCAGATGCTGTTCCGCGGCGAAGAGGGCACGAAGCCCACGGCTGCGCTCTCGGGCGGCGAAGCGGCGCGGCTGCTGTTTTGCAAGCTGATGCTGCAGAAGCCCAACCTGCTGATCCTCGACGAGCCCACGAATCACCTGGACCTCGAAGCCATCAACGCGCTCAACATCGCCTTGCAGCGCTACGAAGGCACGGTGCTGCTGGTCACCCACGACCACGACCTGATCGATGAAGTCGCCACCCGCATCTGGCATTTCGATCTCGGGTCGGGCAACGGCGCGATCGAGGATTTCAAGGGCCCCTACGAGGAATACCAGCAGGCCGCAGCCACCGCCCGCTAAACGCCGGCTACGGGCCGCCTTTGATACGATGAGGCCCAACCCTTCAGGGGAGAGCCCATCTGATGCCGGATTTTGCCGAACCGGTCAAAACGCCGCCCGCCCGAACCCGGCGCGAACCGCTGGGCCGCAACGTTGGCCGGTTCCGGATCGAGGTCCTGCTCGGCTCCGGGGGCATGGGCGAGGTCTACCGCGCGTTCGACACCGCGCTGCAGCGCCCGGTGGCCATCAAGCGCATGTTCAGCCGGGACGGCGACACCGCCGCCGATCACAGCTTCTTCCTGCGTGAAGGCCAGCGTGCGTCCGCTCTGGTTCACCCCAACATCGCCGCCATTTACGACGTGATCGAGGAGAAGGACGACGTTCTGCTGATCATGGAGTTCGTCGCCGGCACCACGCTGCGCGACCAGCTGGGCGGCCCTTTTCCCGTCGATCGCTTTTTCCCCATCGCCCTGCAGTGCGTCGAAGCCCTCGCGGCCGCCCATGGCAAAGGCATCCTCCACGGCGACGTCAAGCCGGAGAACATCATGCTGACGCCGACCGGCCAGGTCAAGCTGCTGGACTTCGGAGTGGCGCGGCGCATCCCCGGCTCCGATCCTTCGTTGGCGGTCGCGACCACCCAGACGCTTTCGCAGCACCGCGTGACGGGCGGCACGCCGGTCTATATGGCGCCGGAAGTTCTGCGCGGCGAGGGACCGGACGCGCGCGCCGACATCTTCGCCCTCGGCATTGTTTTCTACGAAATGCTGGCCGGCACCCATCCTTTCCGCGGTCCTACGATGACGGTGACCACCGCGGAGATCCTGAGCG
>JBAUGH010000655.1:0-5347 GCA_049679565.1 Acidobacteriaceae bacterium | reverse complement strand
ACCCTGCGCCGGAGAGACGGTTTCCGGCCCGGCCAGCCACCAGTCGTCCGACTCCTCGCTTTGTTCCTTTCCGCACACATCGCAGTGAAAGGTCTCGGTCCAGGCCATACCATCGACTCCACAACAGCATTGCCTGGAAGGTAACATAGGCAGAACGGAGACGGCCCCAGGAGCCTCCATGCTCTTTTCCCAGACCAGCACGAATCCGCCCCGCCGCGCCGGAATGGTGGCCTCAGCCGCGGCGCACGCCACGCTGTTCCTGCTCGTCGCGCTGCTCACCCTGCACTTCAGCCGCGTCCGGGCAGTCTATCGGCAGAGCCGCTGTTGCTCCGCCGCGCTTTATTGGACGGGCGCTGTCGGAGCCGATACGCCCAAAGACAAGCCGGCCGCTCAGACAAAGTCGCCTCGCCCGTCCCACCGGCACGCTGTGAAAACGACCAGCAACGCCTCGCCCCTTGCGTTAGCGAAGGCCGCTCAGTCGGTTCCCGGTGTCGTGAAGCCCCAGCAGCAACCCACTCCGGGCACAGGCGCAGGGGACGCCGACGCCGAGCCCCCCTTTCCGATTTATTATCCCCGTCCCGCCGTCACCGACCGTTCCCTCCTGCCGGCCGTTGAACGAAAAATCATCGTCAACGTCAGCATCAGCGCGCTCGGAGACGTCACCGACGAAAAGCTCATGCAGGGGCTCGGCAATCCCCTCGATCAGATCGTCCTCGACACGGTGAAGTCCTGGCGCTTCCGTCCCGCCACGCTCAATGGCGCCGCCGTCGCCTCTACCGAACAGCTGGTCTTCCCCTTCAACCGGGAGTTCGGCCTGGATGACGGCGGGACCAACCCCAGTTAGAAAATCTCGATGCAGCAAACAAAAAAGACTCGCTTTTAGCGAGTCCTTTTTGTAACGGGCCTTCGGCTCTAGCTGCAGCCTGGGTGGCCGCACTGGCATACGACTTCGACCGCTCCTTTTACGGCTTCGCAATGGGCGCTGCAGAACTTCTCTCCCTTGGGAGCCATACAGCTGCAGGCGGGGTTGGCGCATTTCTTTGTGTCGGCCATGGCAGGTTCTCCTTGCCGGAGTGAGATGCGGGGAGCCGGCGCGCTGCCGCTCGCTCCTGCCGGGCTAGTCCCCGCAGCAGCACTCTTCCTGCCCACAGTACGAACAGCAAGCGCACAAACTACGGCTCTGCATCTGCTTTCGCTTTTGCGCGAAGCGCGTATCGCAGGGCGCGCAGCCCCCGGCTATCGAGGGGATGACCAGCACCTCATCCCCATCCTTGAAGTCGTACTTCTCATTGCCCAGGAAGCGGATGTCTTCCTCGTTCACGTAAAAGTTGATGAACTTCCGCACCTGGCCGCTCTCATCCCGCAGATGCGTCTTCAGCGCCGGAAACGTGGTCTCGATCTCCGTCAGCAGCGCGGGCAGATTCGCCGCACTCGACGTGATCTCCCGCTCCCCATTCGTGTGCTTCTGAAATGCATTCGGCAACAGCACCCTAACCGGCATACGCCCCTCCCGCCACCAGCTCGTTCTGGTTCTCTTCGCTTTGCTCCGCGACAAACTGCTCGAAATCCCCCAGCCGAGGACGAATCGCCGCATGCTGCTCATACGCGCCCTGGAGCACATCCGTCGTCTTCAGGCCGTTGCCGGTAATGCAGCTCACCGTCAGCTCGTCGGGATGAATCCGTCCATGCGCGTAGAGCCGGGCCGTCACGGCGGTAGTGACGCCGCCGGCGGTTTCGGTAAAGATCCCCTCGGTCTCCGCCAGCTCCTGGATCGCCGACACAATCTCCACATCGGACACATCCTCGGCCCAGCCGCCGCTCTCGCGAATCGCCCGCGCCGCGTAGACGCCGTCCGCGGGATTGCCGATGGCCAGCGAGCGCGCGATGGTTGCCGGCCGCTGCGGCTCAATATGATCCGCGCCGGTCTTGACCGCCGTAGAAATCGGCGAGCAGCCGGTCGCCTGCGCTCCGAAGAAACGCACTGGCTTGTCTTCCACCAGCCCCAGTTCCACCAGCTCCCTGAACGCCTTGCGAATTTTCACGATCAGCGCACCGCCCGCCATGGGCACGACGACGTTGTCCGGCAGACGCCAGCCCAGCTGCTCCGCAATCTCAAAGCCTACGGTCTTGGACCCTTCCGCGTAGTACGGCCGCAGGTTCACGTTCACGAAACCCCAGTTGTAGCGGTCGGCAATCTGCGAGCACAGCCGGTTCACGTGATCGTAGTTGCCGTCGATGCGCACCAGGGTCGCGCCATAGACCTGGGTGTTCAGGATCTTCGCCGGCTCGAGGTCCGAGGGAACAAGAATGTAGGTCTTCAGCCCCAGCCGCGCCGCTTGCGCCGCTACCGCGTTCGCCAGGTTTCCCGTCGACGAGCAGCCGACCGTATCGAACCCGAAGGTCTTCGCGTTGGCCAGCGCCACCGACACCACCCGATCCTTGAAGCTCAGGGTCGGCAGGCACACCGCGTCGTTCTTGATCCACAAATTTGTCGCGCCGATGCGCTGCGCCAGCCGCGGCGCCCTGAGCAGCGGCGTCCAACCCGACGGCGTCGTCGGAACGTAGTCCTCCGCCACCGGCAGCAGCGCCTGGTAGCGCCACATGCTTGTCGGACCCGCGGCAATCGCCGCCCGCGTCACGGTCTTACGCGCCGCATCCAGATCGACAAATACTTCCAGCGGAGAAAAGCACTCCTCGCAGATCGACAGCGGAGCGTTGTCATAACGCCTTCCGCATTCCCGGCATCGCAACTCGTAAGCAACAGCCATCCAGCCCTCCGGTTGGAGAGCGGCGTGAGGATACAAATACGGGCACGCGTGACGTCGTACTGCCTTGGTCCTGCACTACTGAGGATTGCGCGAGATGCGATACTGCCTGCACCCCGAATCTCATGTTCCCCGCCTCACGGCGAGCGAGAGTTGACACCGATGTCCCGAATTGCTCAGGCCGGTTGTCGTGGCGTCACAGGGCCCGTCCCTC
The DNA here is from genome assembly GCA_049679565.1 of Acidobacteriaceae bacterium. GTDB lineage: Bacteria > Acidobacteriota > Terriglobia > Terriglobales > Acidobacteriaceae > Palsa-343. The sequence goes on along the minus strand of JBAUGH010000655.1, from coordinate 2,368 downwards.
AGCCACTCTGCATGAAATTCAGGCTCGCTCTTTAGGAGCAAACTTGAATACTCATTAGATATCACAGGGCTATTCCCAGCGCAACTCCCCCTTCGCGGAATCGCGAGGATTGGCAGCCGAACGGCGTCTGCGGCCCCCTGAGCCGTGCGCGCCCACCCGGAATGTGATATCTCGGATAGGTACCTTTCCCCACCAGGCGAGATGAGCGCAATCAACCCTCCCGGCGAACTCAACGAGGTCGTTCTTCCTCAGACCGTGGTCGGTCCGCTCACGCGTGCCGCGATCTTCCTCGTCGTGTGCATCAACCCGGACGGCTACGACTCCGTGCGCTCCTTCTGCGCCGGCCTCTCGGGACTCGTCCGCGCCGTGGAGTTTCGCGATGTCGAGGCCGGCCTCACCTGCGTTGCCGGATTCGGCTCCGATGCCTGGGACAGACTCTTCGCATCGCCGCGCCCCGCGGAGCTGCACCCCTTCCGCGAGTTCCGCTCCGGCAACCGCCACGCCGTCTCGACTCCCGGCGACATCCTCTTCCACATCCGCGCCAAACGGATGGACCTGTGCTTCGAGCTGGCCTCTCAGATCATGGCCGCCATCGGCGATGAGGTTTCCGTCGCCGACGAGGTGCAGGGCTTCCGCTATTTCGACGATCGCGACGTGATCGGCTTTGTGGACGGCACCGAGAATCCGCGCGGAGACGCCGCCCGCGATGCGGCGATTGTCGGCACGGAAGATCCCGCGTTCTGCGGCGGCAGCTACGTCATCGTGCAGAAATATCTGCACGACATGAAGGCCTGGAACGCTCTGTCCACCGAGGCGCAGGAGCTGATCATCGGCCGCAGAAAGCTCTCCGACATCGAGCTGAGCGATGCCGAAAAGCCGCCCTCCGCGCACAGCGCGCTCACCGTCATCGAGGAGAACGGAAAAGAAGTTAAGATTCTCCGCGACAACATGCCCTTCGGACGGCCCGGCTACGGCGAGTTCGGCACCTACTTCATCGGCTACTGCCGCACGCCGCGCATTACGGAAACGATGCTGGAGAACATGTTCGTCGGCCGCCCGCCCGGCAACTACGACCGCCTGCTCGATTTCAGCCGCGCCGTCACCGGCAGCCTCTTCTTTGTGCCGTCGGCCACGTTTCTCGACAACCTCGACACGGCTGCGCCGGAGTCCGCGACTCCCGCCCCGGCTCCGGATTCGCTTCCGGCCGCGCCGCCGTCTTCGCTGGCAGTGCAGGATACGTCCCTCAAAATAGGCTCACTCAGAGGAGAGAAAGATGAATAACCTCCATCGGGAACTCGCGCCCATTTCCGGCGCTGCATGGTCGGAGATCGAAGAAGAAACGACCCGGACCATCAAGCGGTATCTCGCGGGACGCCGCGTGGTCGACGTCCCCGCTCCGCAGGGGATCGCGCTGCCCGGCATCGCCACGGGCCACCTGAAGTCGCTGGCGGCGCCGGCCGAAGGGATTATCGCCCATCGCCGCGAGGTCAAGCCGCTGGTCGAGCTGCGCGTGCCCTTCGATCTCTCCCGCCAGGCCATCGACGACGTGGAGCGCGGTTCGGAGGACTCCGACTGGCAGCCCGCCAAGGATGCCGCGATGAAACTGGCCTTCGCCGAAGACCGCGCCATCTTCGATGGCTACAAGGAAGCCGAGATTCAGGGCATCCGCCAGGGCACCAGCAATCCCGTGGTCGCGCTTCCCGCGGATGTGCGCGATTACCCCGACGCCGTGGCGCACGCGCTCAGCCGGCTGCGTCTGGTCGGCGTGAACGGGCCCTACTCCGTCGTGTTTGGAGCCGACGAGTACACCGCGCTGGCCGAAACCCGCGATCACGGCTATCCCGTCCTCGAACACGTCAGGCACATCGTCGACGGCAATCTCGTCTGGGGTCCGGCGATCCAGGGCGCTTTCGTCCTCACCACCCGCGGCGGCGACTTCGAGCTCGACATCGGGCAGGACGTTTCCATCGGCTACCTCAGCCATACCGACTCCAGCGTCCGGCTCTACCTCCAGGAAACTTTAGTCTTCCGGGTTCTCACCAGCGAAGCTTCAGTGGTGTTGTCGCGTTCGCAAAAGTCTGCGTGAGTGGCGGGCCTGCCATGATTACCCTCCTCGGCGCCGGCGGCGTCATCGGCAACCACCTGACTGCGCTGCTGGCCGCGCAGCAGAAGCCCTTTCGCCTCGTCAGCCGCAGTGCGCACCCCGCACCCGGCGCAACCGAAACGATGACCGCGGACCTCTCCGACCGCGATCAAACCCTCCGCGCCGTCGCCGGCTCCTCGGTCGTCGTCGTTCTCGCCGGCCTCAAGTACGACCGCAAAGTCTGGGCTGAAACCTGGCCGCGCATCATGGCCAACACCATCGAAG
>JBAUGH010000654.1:0-6220 GCA_049679565.1 Acidobacteriaceae bacterium | reverse complement strand
GTTCAGTTCGTCCTTGGTGAGATCGTTGGTGCGTCCGTGCTGATCGTGGGGGTTATAGATCGTCCAGATTTCCTCGAGGGTGGCGGCTGATCCGTCGTGCAGATAGGGCGCCGTCAGGGCGATATTGCTGAGCTGCGGCGTGTCGAGCAGACCGCTGTTGTCGGTTGGCTTTTTGGTGCCTACATCAAATGATTTTTGACTGGTACCTTTCGGTCCGCTGTGACAAACCGCACACTGGTTGCCCGGGGCAATTGGTTGCCCGAGTTTGTCCACGGTGCGAACGAAGATCGCCCGCCCGCGCTCCTGCGCCGGGGTCAGTTCGCCATTGGCCACCCGCCATCGATTGGGACGGGACGGGAGACTGCGCATGTAGAGCACGAGGTCCGTCAGGGTGCGGTCGTCATAGTTCTGGGAGCGCCAGAAGTACATCTCGGTGCGGATTCCGCACTCGATCGCGATGGAAGGATTGCCGCCGTTCCACTTGAACGGCTCCGTTCCGCGAAGGTCTTCGATCAGGCGGTTGTCGACGATGTCGCGGCCGAACCCATCCGGTTCGAGGTCCCACTGCAGTGCATCGAAGGTCGAATCGATGTGACAGTTGGCGCAGCTGAACGCTCCCTGGAAGGCATAGTGCGCCGAGTAGAAGGTCTGCTCCCCGCGGCGCAGCGCTGAAACTGTTTGTGGTCCGGCCAGGCGAAGGGTCTGCACCACGCGCAGGGTTCCGGTATCGATCACGCTGATGGTGTCGTCCAGGCGGTTGGCGACATACAGGCGCGCGCCATCTTCGCTCAGGACTATTCCGCGGGGATCTTTCCCCACCGGAATGCGGGCCAGCACATAATGCGCGCTCGCGGAGAGGTCCTCTGCAAAAGGCTGCGGATGGGCCTTGATATACGCGAGCATCCGGCGCACGTCGATGACGGAAACGCAGTCGGACCCGCCGTGGCTCACATAGATTCGCGACTTATCCGGCGCGATGGCCACGCCAAAGGGGCGCGCGTAGTAGCGATCCAGCTCATCCAGCGGCACCTCGACCGGCTTCCCGATGTCGGCTCCGAAGACGGTCAGGGTATCGACGAAGGCCCATCCATGCTCGACGTGGGCCAGGGGAACAAGGTTTTTTGGATGCAGCTCGGCGACGACACCCAGGCGCCCATCGCGCGAGAGGGCGACGTGAAAGACTCCGGCGATGGACGGCAGGGGAATCCGGTCCACGACCAGCGCGCGAGCCGGATCGATCACCGTAATCTCCGACTTCGGTGGAGTCCGGTGGGGCGTGGGATTGGGATAGACGTGGGTGGCATAGAGCCGCCGGCCGTCTGCGGTGATGGCCAGATAACTCGCGCCCCGCCCTGCTTCCAGGGTCTCCTGCTCTGCGCCGGTGGCTGCGTCGAGCACGGTGATGTTGTTGCCGATGCGGTCGGCGACGAACAGACGATGGCCAGTGCGATCCTCGATTACGCTGGAAGGCTCGAAGCCCGCAGACCACGTCGCGGTGACCTGGCTCGCATTTGTATCGATCACTGTGACGGTATCGTCCCAGGAGTTGGAGACGAACAGACGCCTGCCATCGGGAGAGAACGAGAAGCCGCGGGGATTATGCCCGACGGGGATGGTTCGCAGCGTGCGGCCGCTCTGCGCATCGAGAATGCGCACATCGCCGGTTCCTTCGCAGAGCACGTAGAGCAGCGACCCGCCGGGAGAGAGCAGCAGCTCGAGGGGCGACGCGTATGGATCGCGGTTGTCGAGCGAGGGCTGCGGAGATCCGTTGACGACGCGCGGCTGCCAGAGGGCCGCCACGAGCGTGGCGGCCGCAACCAGGAGAGCAGCGCGGCGTCTCATTGCGGCTCCTCGACGGTCAGCACGCGGTCGACGCTCTGATTCACCAGCGTCTGCCGGCGTCCGCTCGGCCAGCGCACGACGATCTTGTCCACGCTGGTTGCCGGTCCGAGGCCGAAGTGGAGGCGCCCGTCGTTCTGCGACAGATAGCCCGAGGACGCCACGCGCTCGGCGAGCTGTTCGCGGCCGCCGGCCCAGATTTCGACACGGGCACCGATGCCGTCGCGATTGCTGCCGGAGTGGTTCTTCGGGGTGTTCGCGCCCTGCAGCCGGATTGCGAGCCAGTGGCCGGTATTGGGCGACACGTTGTGCAGCAGGGTTCCGGGCGCGTTCAGATTCACGACAAACGCATCGACTTTGCCATCGTTGTCGTAGTCAGCGAAGCAGGCGCCGCGGGCTACGGTTCGAGTATTGATAACTGCGCCAGCCTGGAGGGACACGTCTTCGAAGCGACCGCCTCCGATGCCGCGAAACACGGAGTGCTCCATGGGGATCATGTGGATGAGGCCGCCGTGGAAGACCATGATGTCCAGCAGCCCATCGTTGTCGAAGTCGTAGACGCCGGTGCCCCAACTCACGTACTGCGCGTTGGCCTGAGAAAGGCCGGATGGGATGCCGATATCGTCGAAGCCGCCCTTGCCGTTGTTCTTCATCAGGCGGTTGTAATGTCCATCGCTGACCCACAGGTCGAGCAGGCCGCTCCCGGAAATATCCGCGAAAACCGGGCCCATGGAGGAGGTTGCTTCGCCGTCCTGGCCGTAGGCGACTCCGGCCTCGGTGGCGATTTCCTCGAAGGTGCCGTCATGCTTATTGTGGAAGAGGAAGTTTTCGGTTTTGTCGTTGGCAACGTAGATGTCGGGCCAGCCGTCGCCGTCGAAGTCAGCCGCGGTCACCCCCATGGTTCTGCCAACAGCGGCGCCGATGCCGGACTTATCCGTCACATCGGTGAAGGTGCCATCGCAGTTGCTGTGAAATAACTGATTGGTTTCGCCTTCATAATCCAGTGGACCCGGGTAGTTATCCGCGGCATAGTAGTTGCGGTACTTTGGATCGAACTTCACGTATCGGCCGACAAACAGGTCCACACAGCCGTCGCGGTCGTAGTCGAGCCAGGTGGAACTGATCGCCCATCCGTCGACTTTGATTCCGGCCCTGGCTGTCACATCGGTGAAGGTTCCATCACCATTGTTGTGGTAGAGGATGACCCTGCCGTAGCCGGTAACCAGCAGGTCTTCGTAGCCATCGTTGTCATAATCCGCCGCGGTCACGGCCACCGAATACAGGTCGGGACTCAGACCCGCCTGTTGGGTCACATCGGTAAAGGTCCCATTGCCGTTGTTGCGATAGAGATGGTTGTGCGGCGGCGGATCGGGCGGGGTCGCCAGCGGATGCGGAGTCATCGAGGCGGGGAGCGTCTGGCCGCTGAGCACGTACAGGTCGGGCAGGCCATCGTTGTTGTAGTCGAACCAGACACAGCCCGATCCGGTGCCCTCGAGCAGCGATCCCAGCTGCGCCGATCCGATGCTATGGGTGAAGTCGATGCCGGCTTTCGCGGTGGCGTCTTCAAACCGGATCGCCGATTTCGCTTGCGGGGTTTGGGACGCACGCGGGACCGCCTGCCCCATTGCGGCGGAGGCAACAGCCAGCAGAACCAGGCAAGGGAGGCGCATCAGTGACCTCCTCCTGCGGCGAGTGCGCCCGTGACATCGACCGGCGTGGTCGAACGCAGCAGCACTGCGGGGACGCGGTTCTCCGGGGCACGCTCCGGCCCGGTGTGGCAGCCGACGCAAATGCGCTGCTCGCCGGAACGCACCCAGAACCAGCCCTGCTCCTGACGCAGAGAATGGCCGGCCGCATCCAGCAGGATGAAGCGCAGGGGGCGATTGCCGGGCGCCTGGACGAAGAATGACCCGTCCTTCTCCACCGGAGCCGCGCCCAGGGGAAGCACGTGTCCTGCGTTGTCCAGGGTCTCCACGCGCACGGTTGACGGCACAGCGCGCAGCGCACCTTCACGCGACTGCCGCGCATCGAGCGCGAGCAGATTTCCAGTAGCCCACGGATGCAACGCCGAAGGATGGCGATGGGGCACCGCGCGGGACGCCACCAGCGCCGGCTCGACAAAGTCGCGGCTCGGGTCGCGGGCCAACGCCGTGATGACCGCCGTGCCCGGCTTCCATGCCATCAGGGCGAAATGTTTCTCGCCAGGCCGGCGCACCGACAGCAGCCATCGCCCGTCGGGCAGTTGCGCAACATCGCCCGCATACTCGCCAGGAGGGGCGGGGATGGGATCTTCGTTCGCAAGCGCCGACGTGAACCGCGCCAGCCGCGTGCCGTGGGTGAAGACAATGTCGCCATTCGGCATCTGGCGGCCGTGCTCGCGGCCGGCTGCGGGGCCGCGGGGATGATCGCAGCGAACCGACTCCACGCCGCTGCCATCCGCGTACACCAGATACATCTCGAGGGTGGCGCCCGCGCCCATGGGGAAGCCGGACTCGAACAGCACACGCCCATCGGCCAGCACATCGTCGGGAATGAAGTTTCCCGGGACATAGCTCAGCCTGGTGACGTGCGATCCATCGAGCGCAGCGGACTCCAGCACCCACCGGCCTGCGTCGCGGCGCGCGTAGACGACTCGGCCATCCGGCATCCAGAGCGGCCGGATTACGTCCTTCAGGCCGCCCAGCATCAGCCGGGGCGCGGCTCCTTCCGCGGACGACTGCCAAATCTGCCAGGGATCGCCGGCATTTCTCTTCCCGGCAAAGAGGACGGTCGTGCCGTCGAAGGAGACGCTGGCATCGGCGCTGGCCGCGAAATCCTGAACCAGGGCGGTGAGGCGCCCGTCGCGCCACAGCATCAACTGGGCGCCTCGGGGAAACCGCTCGCCTCCGCGGAGAGCTGCCAGCGAGTCGTATACGGGAGCGGCTGTGACGATCACAGCAGGGCCGGCTTCACGCATGGGGGCACCGCCGGGAAGCGGTTGCTGTGGCGATAGCTGCGCAGCCACCACCAGCGCCATGGGCACCGCAGCACAGAACAGCAGAATCGCTGCGGCGCCCCATCTCATGCCACCGTCTCCAGGGGGGAGCTGCAGGCATTGCGCAGTTCGCACCAGGGCGCCAGATCCGCCATCATAGTGTCGAACTGGCGGAAGGTCAGCGACTGTTCTCCGTCGCTCCACGCCTCATCGGGCCGGGGATGCACCTCGACGATCATCCCATCGGCCCCGGCGGCGACGGCGGTGCGCGCCAGCGGCGGAACCAGGCTGCGCCGCCCGGCAGAGTGGCTCGGATCGGCGATCACCGGCAGGCGGCAAATTTCTTTGAGGACGACGATGGCAGACACGTCGAAGGTGTTGCGGGTGGCCGTCTCGAAGGTGCGAATGCCGCGCTCGCACAGAATGACGTTGGGATTTCCATAGCTGACGACGCACTGCGCCGATTGCAGGAGATCGGCCACCGTCGCCACCATGCCTCGCTTGAGCAGAATGGGACGGCCGGTCTTGGCAGCGGCTTCGAGCAGAGCGTAGTTCTCCATGCTGCGGGAGCCAATCTGGAGAATGTCGGCGTACTCGGCGACCATGGGGGCGTCGGCCGCGGCCATCACCTCGGTCACCACCGCGAGACCGGTGCGGGCCCGCGCCGCAGCCAGCAGCTTGAGGCCTTCAAGGCCCAGGCCCTGGAATGCATAGGGGGAACTGCGTGGATTGAACGCTCCGCCGCGCAGCACGCGCGCGCCTGCTGCGGCAACACGCTCGGCTGTCTCCATCAGCTGCCGCTCGGTTTCGACCGAACACGGTCCCGCCATAGTGACGAAATCGCCGCCGCCAATGGCCACGTTCCCAGCCCGGACTACAGTTGCCGGGTTAGACGTGGTTTTCAGAACATCCGGTGCGTCCGCAAACTGATGGTTCCAGTCGCCGCCCACCTCCGCTCCACTTCTCTGGGGAAACATCTGAGGGTAGGCTCTGGGACGTCTCGCCGCCTCCATCGAAAGGTTGAATTTGGAGGTGACGTCGGTGTAGCCAGGGCCCGGCCGTGCAGTGATTTTTCGAGGGCCGTATCCTTTTTGTGTGAGCGCAAACTCTTCCGATCAGGTCGTCCATCAGCGGGCCCAGGAGCAATTTGGAGCTACCGCCGCCGCGTACACCACCAGCGCGGGGCATGGCGACCGCTCGGCACTGGCCGCCCTTGTGGCTCTGGCTGAGCCGCGGCCATCCGACACGGTCCTCGACATTGCCACCGGGGCCGGCCACACTGCGTTGGCATTCGCCGCGCAGGTGCACGAGGTGATCGCGTACGACCTGACCGAGGCCATGCTCGCCGAAACCGCCCGCAACGCGGCCAGCCGGGGCCTCGCCAAAGTGGTCACGCGCCAGGGACCT
>JBAUGH010000653.1:0-6143 GCA_049679565.1 Acidobacteriaceae bacterium | reverse complement strand
GCAGGTGAACGAGCATGTGGATCGCACCCGCCAGGCTGCGGAAGAAGCCGGGGTGCTTGTCGGGCAGAGCAAACAGCAGATCGCTGCCCTTGTCGACGAGAGCCGGCAGCAGGTGAACGAGCATGTGGATCGCACCCGCCAGGCTGCGGAGGAGATCAGCGCCCTTGTCGATGAGAGCAAGCAGCAGGTGGCTGCCTTTGCCGGGAGCAAGCAGGAGATGAACGACTATATGGATCGCACCCGGCAGGCCGCGGAAGAGGTGGGCGCCCTTGTCGACAGAAGCAAACAGCAGATGAACGAGTACCTGGATCGCATACGCCAGGCCACCGAAGAGGTGAGCGCCCTTGTGGGTCAGAGCAAGCAGCAGGTCAACGAGTACGTGGGTCGCACCCGCCAGGCGGCGGAAGAGGTGAGCGCTCTCGTCGACCAGAGCAAGGAGCAGGTGGCTACCTTTGCCGGCACGAGCAAGGCAGAGGGGAACGAGCCCGTGGATCGCATCGGCCAGGCCGAGGCGGAGGTTGGCGTCCTTGTCGAACCGAGTAGGGAGCCGGTGGCCGTCGTTGCCGATCAGAGCAAGGAGCAGGTGGCAGCCGCGGTCGGCCCGTTCAAGGAGCAGGTGGTGGCCGCGGCCGACCCAAGCAAGGGGCAGGGGAAGGAGCCGCCGGATCGCAGGCGTGGGGTGATCGATCGCAGGATCGCCTGGGAAGAGTTTGTGGCCAGTAATTACCCCGATCGTGCAGAACGGCGCGCAGTAGAGTCGAAAGCCGCGGCTGGCGCCAGCCAACCGCAACCGATCGACGCAGCCGCCAGGTAACGGGCAAACCTGTGGTTTCGCCTCGGGTCCGGTCCCATGCCAGATCCGTCTGTCGTGTGAGCCAACAGCAAATGCCTATCCCTTTCGTCTCTGCTCGCCTCGGCTTTGCCAAGGCGGGCAGAGGCTGATGAGGGGGACCCGCTCACACCCAGACATCGCAGGTTCCGTCAAGGATGTAATCTCTGTAAATAATTGATTTTAGGGTAATTAATTGTTTACCAAGATGTGATCATAATACGCTCATATTTTATGAATCCACTGTGCTATAGTCTCATCAGATCAGTTGAGCGGGCCGCCTGAAGGCTGGCCCCGACTGTCCAAATCCATATTGGAGGATGATTCCCATGGCTATCACTCGCTGGGATCCATTTCGCGATGTTCTGGCGCTGCAGAACCGCATGAACGAGCTGTTCCAGGAGTACAACCGCAACCCGGGCGAGGGCGACGCGCTCTCGACGGCTTCGTTCGCGCCCCCAGTCGATATTTACGAGGACGAGCACAAGATCGTGCTGAAGCTCGAGGTGCCGGGGATGAAGGAGAGCGATCTCGACATCCAGATGGAGAACAACGTGCTGACGGTGAAGGGCGAGCGGAAGTTCGAAAAGGAAGAAAAGGAAGAGAACTTTCACAGGATCGAGCGGCGGTATGGCAGCTTCTATCGGTCGTTCACGATTCCGAACACGGTGAATGCGGAGAGCGTGAAGGCCAGCTACGACGCGGGCGTGCTGAAGATCGAGCTGGAAAAGCGGGCCGAAGCGAAGCCGAAGCAGATCAGGGTGGAAGTGGGCAAGGGCCAGATCGCCGCTTGAAACAGCGGACAGCGGTTAGGGAACAGTGTTCAGAAAATCCGCTGGCTTGGCAAAGCGCTTTTGTCATTCCGTGAAAAAGCGCGCAATCTGTTGCGGGAGGGAGAATGGCTTCCCTCCCGCTATTTCTTCCAGGGTGCGTTTGAGAAAGCCAGGGCTAAAGTCCGGCAATTTTGGGGAGATTTCCCCGGTCTGAGGGCGAGGGCCTGACCGGGTCGTGCTGACGCGCGACGGAGTGCTGGTTGATTTCGAGAGGTAAATATGGCGATTCGGTGGGATAAGTTTACGGTGAAGTCGCAGGAGGCGGTGCAAAATGCGAGCCAGCTGGCGGCGGAGAATGGCAATCCGGAAGTTCTGCCGCTGCACCTCCTGACGGTGCTGCTGGCGGACAAAGAGGGCGTGATTCCTTCCGTTCTCGACAAGATCGGCGTGCCGGTCCAGCAACTGGAGGCGCGGGCGGCGGAGGCGGTGTCGCAGCTCCCCAAGGTGAGCGGGGCTTCGGCGCAGCCGGGGGCGTCCAATGCGCTGAACCAGGTCTTCGATCAGGCTTTCAAAGAGGCCGCAGATTTTAAGGACGAGTATGTTTCGACGGAGCATCTGCTGCTGGCGCTGACCACGCGCAAGAACGACGGCGCGCAGCTGCTGCTGGCGTCGTTTGGAGCGGCTCACGACGCTGTGCTGAAGAGCCTCGCGAGCGTGCGCGGCAATCAGCGGGTGACGGACCAGAATCCCGAGGCGAAGTACCAGGCGCTGGAGAAGTATGCGAAGGACCTGACGGAGCTGGCGCGGCGGGGGAAGCTCGATCCGGTGATTGGGCGGGACGAGGAGATCCGGCGGGTGATCCAGGTGCTGTCGCGGCGGACGAAGAACAACCCGGTGCTGATCGGCGAGCCGGGAGTGGGCAAAACTGCGATTGTGGAGGGCCTCGCGCGGCGGATCGTGCACGGCGATGTGCCGGACATTCTGCGGGACAAGCGGGTCATCTCGCTCGATCTGGGATCGATGCTGGCGGGGGCGAAGTACCGGGGCGAGTTTGAGGACCGGCTGAAGGCGGTGCTGAAGGAGATCGAGGAGTCGGACGGGAAGATCATCCTGTTCATCGACGAGCTGCACACCCTGGTGGGCGCGGGCGCAGCGGAAGGGGCGATTGACGCCTCGAACATGCTGAAGCCGGCGCTGGCGCGCGGCGAATTGCGAGCCATTGGCGCGACGACGCTGAACGAGTACCGGAAGTACATCGAAAAGGACGCGGCGCTGGAGCGGCGGTTTCAGATTGTCTACGTGGGCGAGCCGAACGTGGAGGATACGATCGCGATCCTGCGGGGGCTGAAGGAGCGGTATGAGGCGCACCACAAGGTGCGCATCCGGGACTCGGCGATTGTGGCGGCGGCGACCTTGTCGCATCGGTATATTTCGGACCGCTTTTTGCCGGACAAGGCGATCGATCTGGTGGATGAGGCGGCGGCTTCGCTGGCCATTCAGATTGGGAGTGTGCCGACGGAGATCGACGAGTTGGAGCGGGAGGCGACGTCTCTGGAGATTGAGCGGACGGCGCTGAAGCGGGAGAGCGATGCCAACTCAAAAGAGCGGCTGGAGCAGGTGGAGCGGGAGATTGCGCAGGTCCGCGAGCGGGCGACGGGGCTGCGGGCGCGGTGGCAGAAGGAGCGCGAGGCGATTACGCGGCTGAGCGAGGTGAAGAAGCAGGTGGAGGCGCTGCGGTTCGAGGCCGAGGAGCAGACGCGGCGGGGAAATCTGGAGCGGGCGGCGCAGATCCAGTACGGCGATTTGCCGAAGCTGGAAGCGGAGCTGAAGAAGCTGGAGGCGGCGCAGGATGGCACGGGAGGCGTGCCGCGAATGCTGAAGGAAGAGGTGGACGAGGAAGACATCGCGAAGATCGTGAGCAAGTGGACGGGGATTCCGGTGTCGCGGATGCTGGAGGGCGAGGTTCGCAAGCTGGTGCAGATGGAGGATCGTCTGCGCGAGCAAGTGATCGGGCAGGATGCGGCGCTGGCGACCGTGGCGAATGCGATCCGGCGGTCGCGGGCGGGGCTGAGCGATCCGAAGAAGCCGATTGGGTCGTTTATTTTCCTGGGACCGACGGGGGTGGGCAAGACGGAGACGGCGCGGGCGCTGGCGGAGTTCCTGTTCGACGACGAGCAGGCGATGGTGCGGCTGGACATGTCGGAGTACATGGAGAAGCATGCGGTGTCACGGATGATCGGAGCGCCTCCGGGGTATGTGGGGTACGACGAGGGCGGGCAGCTGACGGAGGCGGTGCGGCGGCGGCCGTACTCGGTGATCCTGCTGGACGAGATCGAGAAGGCGCACCCGGATGTGTTCAACGTGCTGCTGCAGGTTCTGGACGACGGGCGGCTGACGGACTCGAAGGGGCGGGTGGTGGACTTCAAGAACACGGTGCTGATCATGACGTCGAATCTGGGCGCGGCCTTTCTCCAGGGCGACGCGATGGCCAGTGAAACGGCGTGGGGCCATGCGCAGGAAAGCGTGATGAAGGTGGTGCGGGAGCACTTCCGGCCGGAATTTCTGAACCGGGTGGACGACATTGTGATCTTCCGTCCGCTGGGCGAGGAGCAGTTGACGCATATCGTCGAGCTGCGGCTGAAGGATCTGGAGAAGCTGCTGGCGGACCGGCACATCACGATCGAGCTGACGGAGGGGGCGCGGCACCAGATCTTCACCAGCGGCTACGATCGGGCGTATGGGGCGCGTCCGCTGAAGCGGGCGATCCAGCGGATGATCCAGGACCCGCTGGCGATGAAGATCCTGGACGGCGAGGTACTGCATGGGGACCACGTGCGGATCGACGCAGGCAAGCGCGGGGGACCGCTGCAGTTTGAAGTGGTGAACCGGGCGGGGATTCCGCTGGAGCACGGGGTCACGATCGGCAAGGCCTGAAACGCCGGGATTTTGAGGCCCGTGACCTGCGGCACAGAACGGGGGGTGGGAAGAGCGTAGGCTTTCTCCACTATGGAAACAGCACGCAAGACGGATCCGGCGACTTATGGCATGATGCGGCGGCACGCGCTGGAGATGCGGCTGACGCATCTGCCGCGGGAGGCCGTGCAGAGCGTGCTGATGGACTGGCATGTCGATCACGGAACGGTGACGGTGCTGGCCGCGGCGGACGGAACGGCGAGCCTGTATCTGAGCAGCGGCGGGGGATTTCTGGGAGGCGGACAGCAGTATCCGGAAATCCGCCAGGTGGCGCTGCACGCGGTGAACCTTGCGACGAGCCTGTCGTCGCAGTTCGAGCCGACGGAAATGACGGCGCTGCCAGCGCTGGGGGATGTGACGTTCTATGTGACTTCGGGCGAGGGCGTCCGTATAGCGGTGGCGGCGGAAGCGCGGCTGCGGGCGGGGACCGATCCGCTGGCAGTGCTGGGCGGGGCGATGCAGAGGATCGTGACAGAGTACCGGGTGCGGTATCCGCGGCACGCGGCGGGGACGGGGATCGGGCAGGTTGTCGCGGAGAAAGGTGCGTGACCCTCACCACGCCGTCGCGACCTGCATGATTCGCGCGAGAAAAGGCTGCCTTTGGGCAGCATTTTCTTTTTCCGCTAATCGGTTGAGATCGGAAGGGCCCGGTCAGCGCTGTGCCGGGTAGTTGGTGGTTTGGCCGGTGCGGTCGTTGGTAACGGAGAAGCTGCCGGCAGGGGTGACGGTGAGCTCGAGGCCGTAGCCGGTATCGGGCCCGTGGAGGTTGGCGATTTCGGGAGCGGGCACGTTATCGGGGCCGGCTTCTTCGGAGTAGTGGAGCTGCCAGAGGGCCTGGAGGGTGCGGACCCTGCGGATGGTCTGGATGGTGGGCTTCGAACCACCTTTGATGGCGCCGTTATCCATGATGGCGATGCGGGGGGTGATGGCGTCGACCAGGGCGGGGCTGGAACTGTGGAACCAGCCGTGGTGGGAGACGATGAGGATGTCCACGTGTCCGATCACATTATTGGGGCACAGCATGTCCATCTCCTTGTCCCAGGTGAGGTCGCCAAGGTCGAGGATGCGCACGCCGTGGAAGGTGATGAGAGAGCCGACGGAGCGGGCGTTTTCGGTCTGATCGAGCGGGCGGACTTCGGATTCTTTGCAGAAGGGGTTGGGCTCGCCGGCGCCGGGGAGAGCCTTGCGGAGGAAGTTACCGTCGGCCGTGAGGATCTGGACAGTCATGCCGCGGACGGGGATGGTCTCGCCGACGTGAGCGAGGATGTGGTGGTATTTTCCGGTGGCGAGGACTTTCTGGTAGGCGTCATAGGCGTCGACGGTGGGCTTATCGCCGGTTTCGCGGAGCGGGCCGTGGTCGATGAAGGTGCCGACGGGAATTTTGGCAACGAGCTGGGGAACGCCTCCGGTGTGGTCGGTGTGGTAGTGGGTGAGGAGGACATAGTCGATGCGGGTGAGGCCGGCTTTTTTTGCGGCAGCAACGATGCGATCGGCGTCGCGATCCCCGTTGTCGGGCCAGCCGGTGTCGATGAGGAGGGACTGGTGGTCGGGGGTGACGAAGAGGGTGG
>JBAUGH010000652.1:0-8818 GCA_049679565.1 Acidobacteriaceae bacterium | reverse complement strand
CCGCCGGCCACCATGACCGGGGCTGCCGCCGCGGCCGAAACGCCGAGGCGCTCTTCGAGCTTTTTCACCAGGGCCGCCGCGTCCAGAAGGCTAAGCCCGACAATCTGATCTTCCAACTGCTGCAGATCCGCCATTGTGTTCTCCACTGTTCCGTTTTGAATTTTTGCCCGCCGCCGAACTCGCGCCCGCCGGTTGCCGCTCCCGCCGCCTCGAAGTTTCCGATGTGCCCCAGACCAGGCACCCCTCGGGGAGGAAAAGCAGCTGTTAGCTCTCAGCCGTTAGCCTTTAGCCCGATTGGCTGCCGGCGAACGGTGGCGTCGAACCGCGAACGGAGCGGCTGACGCCCAAATTCCTTTAACTGGCGGCTGCTTCGCCGCCGGCAAACTTTTGCTTCTCGACGCCCTGGCTGATGACCACGGCCAGGTCGCGTCCTGCTGCATTCATGACCGTCACCAGCCGCTGCGCCGGCGCATTGATGAGGAAGAGCAGCTTCGAGAAGATCTCTTCCCGGCCCGGCATCGTCGCCAGCGCCTTCACCTCTTCTACGTTGATCACCTTGCCGTCAACGATGCCCAGCTTGAAGGTGAACTCCGCGTTCTCCGTCACCCAGTTGGACAGCGCCTTGGCGAGGGCGACCGGATCGCCGCTGGTATAGGCGACCGAGGAAACGCCTTTGAGCCCCTGCAGCGCCGCTTCGATCTTCGTGCCCTGGGCGGCGCGCGCCGCCAGCTTGTTCTTGAGCACGCGATAGCGCCCGCCCGCCGCGCGCACCGTTTTGCGCAGCTCGAAATCCTGCGCCACGGTCAGTTTGGAAAACGTGCCGATAATCGCGCTGGTCGACTGTTCGAGCTCTTTGGCGAGCTCGCCGACCTTCTCCGCTTTTTTCTGCCTGCTCAGTGCCATAACGTTAGCCTTTAGCTGCTAGCTTCCAGCTGCTAGCTCATTCTGTTGATATGCCCAATCAGGGCTGGCGTTCAATATCGTCACCGGCTAGCGGCTGGAAGCTAGCGGCTAAAAGCTGTCTTTACGCTTTCGCAGCGCTGTCCGCGACGGCCGAGTCGAGCGCAATCCCGGGGCCCATGGTCGAGCTGATGGTGATGCCCTTGATGTACTTCCCTTTGGCAGCCGAGGGCTTGGCCTTCACCACGCTGGTGATCACGGTGATGGCGTTCTCGACCAGCTTTTGCGCGGGGAAGGAAATTTTGCCCACCGGCACGTGGACCAGCGCCGTCTTATCGGTGCGGAACTCCACCTTGCCGGCCTTGATCTCGCGAATGGCCGCGCCGACGTCGTTGGTGACGGTGCCTGTCTTGGGGTTCGGCATCAGACCGCGGGGACCGAGGACTTTGCCGAGACGGCCGACGGACTTCATCATGTCCGGGGTTGCGATCAGCGCGTCGAAGTCGGTCCAGGATTCCTTCTGGATCTTCTCGACCAGATCCTCGCCGCCCACGATGTCGGCGCCGGCAGCTTCCGCATCGCGCAGACGATCGCCGGAAGTGATGACCGCGACCTTCTTCGTCTTGCCCAAACCGTGGGGCAGCACCACAGTGCCGCGCACCATCTGGTCGGCGTGACGCGGATCCACGCCCAGACGGAGGGTCAGATCGACGGTCTCATCGAATTTTGCGAACTTGACTTTCTGCAGAAGCGGAACGGCTTCCTGCAGCGGGTAAGGGCGCTTTTCCACCTGGGCGCGAGCCTTCCCGATATTCTTACTTTCTTTTGCCATACATCCTCGTCTCCCACCGCGCGGCGATGCCGGCTGCCGGCCGTGGTCATAATGACACTGCGCCAGGAGGGCGCAGTTCTGATTGCCCGATTTCTAATTATCTATGGAAAGGCTGCGGCGCGCAACCGTTTTCCCTGCAATCCGGATACCGCTCGCGTTTTTCCAAGCGCCTCGACATCCTGCGGCCCGCGAATGTTTCCGGTGAGCAGCCCCTCGATCACGTCATGCTCCACCAGCTCGGGCACCGGAGCGCGGACATCGCCGGCTGCGGTTTGGCCGGCAAAGTGGACCAGGAATACCGGCCGCGGATCGAAACGTCCCTGCGAGATCTGTTCCTCCTCCGAAGTCCATCCCGGGCTGGCCTTCCAGATAGGGACCCTCCAGGAGTGGTCCGACGAAATGATCAGCGTGGTCGGGGTGTCGGCGGCGGTGGCGTCGATTTCGGCCCGCAGCCGGCCGAGCAGCGTATCCGCGAAAGCCAGATTATCGAGGTAGTTTCCGCAGGCGCACAGAGCGCCGGTCTGCCGGTTAAAGATCCCGGGGGGATGGGGCACGGGAAAATGGATATACACAAAATGAACGTTCGGGTCGGCGAGAATTGCGCTGCTCTGCGCGATCAATTCACGGTCGTCCGCCGCCGCGATCTCCAGATGCCTGGTTTGCACCGCGCGGAGCGAGTGCAGGCGGGCCAGAAACGCCCGGGGCAGCGCCAGCGCGAGAGACAAGGCAGAATCGCTTTTCGCCCAGGGCTCGAACCACAGCTCCGACCCTACCCCGGGCTCCCAGAAGCAGCGGGTGAGCAGGCTCCCCATCAGCCGGCAATAGGGGATATCCCAGCCGACAATTCCGGGGTTCCAGCCTTCAGCCTGCGCGGTGGCAAACAGGGTCCGGTGCGCATCGTAGGATTGCCAGCCAGGCCGACCCTTGTCCTGAACCAGGAGATGGCCTTCGGACGTCCCGCGATAGGCCACGACGGTTCGATTGGCGAGCAGCGAAGGCACGATGAGATCGGTATAGAAACCCACCGGCTGCACATTGTCGAATGACACGCTTTCGGCCCGCAGCCTGCGGAGGTTGGGAAAGCTCTGGCCCGGGGGCGGGTCGTCGAGCGCGAGCTTGTACGACATCTCGTCGAAGAGGATCCAGACAATACGCCGCTGCTGGAGGGGCCGGGTCGCGGCTTCGACCCGGGCCGAGGCCTCAGTCGCGTGACTCCTGGCAGCCAGCACCGCCAGTTCGGGAAGCGTCCACAGCCAGCAGAAGGCGGCGGCAGCGAGAATGAGGCGGGTGGTGGCCATGATGGGCCGCGCGAAGCCGGGACGCCACCAGCTGAGCGCCGCCAAAACCGGGGGCAGCACGATCAGCACCCGGAAGGACCAGTGGAACCACCACACCCCGAGGGTGGACAGCAGAGATGGCCCGGACAGGCGCGAAGAAATGGTGGCGCGCCAGTCTGCCAGAAGGAGCATGCCGCAATAGACAATGGCCCACAGGCAGAGCGTGGCGAGAAAAGCGCCGAGGGCGCGGCGCGGCCGCAGGGAGGCCCGGGACAGGAAGAGCATAGCCACCACCACGGCGATGGCGATCCCCAGTCCGTCGAGCAAAAGACCGTCCACCACGCCGGTGAGCGGAAAGCGATGGTGATAGACAAACCAGTCGCCGGGCATGACCACGCGGTTCATGGCGGGAAAGAGGAGCACAAAGGTCGCCCCGGCCGCTTCCAGCACCCAGCGGGTATTGACCGAATGCAAAGCGGAGCCTGAAGAAGCGGGGGAGATGCGGCTCACTGCTGCTCGCCAGGAGCGTTGGGTTCCGTATCTCCGGAGCGCACGAAGCGGCGGAAGAGGCGGCGGATTTTCTGACGCACGAGGAACAGCAGGCCGGTAATCAGCGACCCGGTTACCTGAAACAGCAGCAATCCCGAACCGGGATCCACATACGCCCGCGCCGGCTCTGCCAGGGCACACAGCAGAGCGAAAATCCAGACGGCAGCGAAGACGCAGGAGAAGCCTTTCGCGAGCCTATGGGATCTCATGATGAATTCCAGGTTAAACCAGGAAGAACGCTGCATCAATAGCGAGGCCGCCGGAAGCGGAAAAGGGCCTGGCGAGGGTAATCGGACATTCCTGCTCGCGCGGGCCTGTTCATTCGCTTTTTATTCGCTATTAAGCCGCGCATCGCGGTCTATCGATGCTAGCGGGAACATCCCGGCGCCCCGCCGCTGGAATCGAACCCCCAGGAGATTGCGCATGAAGGCCATCCTCCACACCCTTGTGCTGGCCGGATTCGCCGCTGGCCTCTTGCCGGTGGGCGCGCAAAGCGCGCAGAAGCCGGCTCCTCCGGCGTCCAGCTCCTCAATTCCGGCGCAGAAGCAAGAGTTCTTCTACCACTATGAATGGACGCGGGGCGCCGTCCTCAGCGCGGAGGAATGGGAGCGCGGCGCGGAGGTCAACGCTGGCCGCAGCCACCTTCGGGCGGCTCCGTCGGGAGACGAGTGGCGGGAGATCGACGGCAATTACGTACTCGCCTCTCGATCGACGCGTGCCATCGTCCGCGTCGTCGCTGCACCCCACCCGACGGTTGCCGGACGCAGCGGCGGCCAGCGCTGATTGCTCAGGCTCCTCTACTTCCCACTGTTTCCCAATCGAAAAACTTCAGATCGAAAATTTTCACAGTGCCGCAAAATAGTGTCCGTTTACGGTCATTTGGCGGTAGGATCATCTTCACTTCCTCGCCCCTCGTCGCGCGCAAACTGACATTCGTAGAAGGAGCCTTTCCGCATGGGCCGGAAAACCATTTGCTTTTCGCTGCTGATCTTCCTGCTGGGCGTTGTGCCGTCGCACCGGGCGATGGCACAACAGCTCACCGAACACGAGGTTCGCGCCACGCTCGACAAGCTCGGCCAGGGGTCCGCCACCGTGGACTTCACCGTCACCGACGCACAGGACCAGCAGCTCAACAGCCTCAGCGCCGAAGTGCGCGGCAGCCTGGTTCAAACCGACAGCCCCTGTGTCCTGAATCCCCGCGATCCCCGGGTGCTCTCGCACCAGTTCGTCGTCTGCAAAGGCCTGTTCCCGCCGGGCATGGGTTTTCGGCAGTCGGCGCACTACGTGAAGCTCACGCATCCGTGCCCGTGGCACGTGCTGGTCATCACGATCCCCACCGATCCGGGCGACGATCCCAACCAGATGCTGGTGCAATACACGTGGGAATACGACTTCTCGGGTCTCCCGCCCCAGGTGCAGCAGATTCTGAAAGGATCTGCGCCGCGCCCGGGCATGTCCCTGTTCCGGCTGGATGGCGGCGCCTGGCAATGGGCCGGCTACCGCTAAAGCCGGCAAGCGCAGGAGCGCCTCGCTCGCCGCGGCCTGCGCACCCGGACCCGTCTCACTTCTGAACTGGCCGCTCCCGCATCCGCCACGGATCGGCGCTCGTTCCCCGGACCGTCGCGCTCCGGAGCTCGCTCGAATTGCGCGCAAAAGCGAAGCGGCGAGCCCCCTTGCGAGGACTCGCCGCTTCTTCCGATTTATCGAAGATCTGGCTTCGGCTACCTGATCACGCTCTTCTGATGCCAGCCTCACCCGGGCCAACGAGCTTGCGCCCGCGCTCCCGACTGCTCCGTCACCCCAGTTTTCGTGTGAGCTTCTTCGCCGCCTTCCGAGAACCCCCGGTTGCCCGGCTGCCCTCTGAAACCCCCGGTTTCCCGTGACCTTCCTGAGCCGCGTTGCCGCTGCCCCTGACTGCTGCGTTCTGCTCTCTTCTTCGGGAGGATTGCTCCTCCGTTGAAAGAATCATGCCACAGATTCGTAACAGCGCAAGTCCTTTATTTCTGTGAAAATCGCGTACTTTCTGTGCAAATATGCGGACCGATTCGTAGTTTGCACAGGCTCCGGTGCAGACTCACAACTCCGCAGGGACGGGGACCGGTTGCGGCTGGCGCAGTGCGCCCGCAATCAGGGCCGCAAGCAGGAATCCGCCGGACGTCAGACAAAGAGCAGCGCCCAGTCCCGTGGTCTGCGAGACGCGCCCGATGAGCCATGGCGCAGCGGCGCTTGCCAAGCGTCCAATGTTGTAGACGAACCCCATGGCGGAGCCGCGCAGCGCGGTGGGGAACAGTTCGCTCGAGATCACCGCAAATCCGCTGAAGTAGCCGGTGCCGAAGAAGCCGACCAGCGGGCCGATCAGCAACAGCGCGTCGGCGCTGCGCACAAAGGCGAAGACCGGCACCAGCGCGGCGGCGACCACCAGATAGCCGATATACGCGCGTTTGTGGCTGAAGCGGTCGGCGACGAAACCGAAGCTGATGTAGCCGAGGAACGTCCCGATCTGCATGACGATGGTCCACGCCGACGTCGAAACAATGTCGAGGCCGCGGCCGCCGCGGGCCACCGGCAGGGAGAGGAAGCGCGGGACCCAGGTGAAGAGTCCCCACCAGGCGAAGAGGGTGGCGGCGTTCATGGTGGCGCAGATGAGGGTGCTGCGGCCGAGCGGCCCGCGAAAAAGCTGGCCGGGGCGCAGGCGCGCGGGACGCGCTTTCCGCCACGCCTCCGGCTCGTGGAGGCGGTGCTGGATCCAGAGCGCGATCAGCGCGGGAAGAACGCCTGCGAAAAACACCGCCCTCCATCCGAAGCGGGGCAGGATGACGGCCACGATCGCCGCGCCCAGCGCGTAGCCGACAGCCCAGGAGCTTTGCACCAGAGCCAGGGCTTTGGCGCGATGCCGCTCGGGCCAGGTTTCGGCCACCAGCGCGGCGCCCGAGGCCCATTCGCCGCCCATGCCCAGTCCGAGCACGATGCGGCAGAGCATCAGGGCGACGGCGGTGTGGGTGAAGCCGCAGGCGGCAGTGGCAACCGAGTAGATGAGGACGCTGCCGGTCAGCGCGCGCACCCGTCCGGCGCGGTCGGCAAACCAGCCGAAGGCAATGCCGCCGATGGACGCGGCGATCAGCGTCGCCGACATCATCGCGCCGCTCAGCCCGGCGGAAAGATGCATCTCGTGCGCCACCGGCCCGAGGACCAGGGCGTAGAGCATCACGTCCATGCTGTCGAGCATCCAGCCGAGCGAGGCGGCGATCAGGGTGCGCTTCTGCTCGCGGGATGCTTCGAGGAGCCAGCCAGTGATGGAGTTCAAGAGTTCTCCCGGGGAATGCGCGGTGTCCCGATGGTACTGGCGTCTTACGCCGAACGCCAAAACACTCTAAAGTGCAAAGAGAGGCGGCCAGCCGCCATCCATTCACCATGCCAGAACCAGAGACCCTGCGCGCGGCGATCGATACCGGCGGCACATTTACGGACTGCGTGTTCCTGCGGGATGGGCGGCTGGAGGTGCTGAAGGTTTTCTCCACCCCGTCCGATCCGGGCCGCGCGATGATCGAGGCGCTCGGCCAGATTGCGGCAGGCGAGCGGGTGGCGGCGCGCCATGGCACCACCATCGGAACCAATGCGATGCTGGAGCGGCGCGGGGCGCGGGTGGCCTTCGTCACCACCGCGGGCTTCGAAGACACCATCGCCATCGGCCGCCAGACGCGCGCCGAGCTCTACAACTGGTTCGCCCCCATTCCCGAATGCCTCATCCCGGAAAAGCTGCGATTCGGCGTGCCGGAGCGCGTCAGCGCGGAAGGCGCTGTGTTGCGCGCGCCGAGCGATGCGGAGTTGGGCGTGCTTGTCGAGGCCGTCCGCGCCAGCGGAGCGGAAGCCGTGGCCATTTCTCTGCTGTTCTCTTTCGCGGCACCGGAGACCGAGCAGCGGGTCGAAGCCGCGCTGCGGGTGCTGGGGATCCCCGTCTCGGCGTCGCACCGTATCCTGCCCGAGTTTCGGGAGTACGAGCGCGGATCGACGACGGTAGTCAACGCGTACCTCGCGCCCAGGATGCAGAGTTACCTGCTGAGCCTCGAAGAGCAGGTTGCGGCCAACCGCCAGGGCGGCCGGGTGGATGTGATGCAGTCCTCCGGCGGGATCGTATCGGCGCGGCTGGCGGCGCAGGAGCCGGTGCGCACCGTCCTGTCCGGGCCGGCGGGCGGGGTGATCGGCGCGACCCGGGTGGCACAGTGGGCCGGCTTCGAACGAATCATCGGCTTCGATATGGGCGGGACGTCGACCGACGTGTTCCTCTCGGACGCGCGCACCGGCGGCGTCCGGCGGACGCGCGAGTCCATCGTCGCCGGGGTGCCGGTCAGCGTGCCCATGCTCGAAATTCACACCGCCGGGGCGGGCGGCGGATCGCTGGCGCGCTTCGACGCGGGCGGTATGCTGCGCGTCGGTCCGGAGTCGGCGGGCGCGGATCCTGGTCCCATTTGCTTTGGCCGCGGAGAACAAGCCACCGTCACGGATGCAAATCTGCTTCTCGGCCGCCTCGACGAAGGCAGCTTCCTCGGCGGCAAGGTGCGGCTCGACCGTAAACGCGCGGAGAAGGGGATGCACGCGCAGAAAGGGCCGCTGGCGACGGTCGAAGCTTTTGCCGCGGGCATCGTGCGGGTGGTGGAAACCGAGATGGACAAGGCCATCCGCGTCATTTCTGTCGAGCAGGGACACGATCCCCGCGATTTCGCCCTCGTGGCCTTCGGCGGCGGTGGCCCGCTGCATGCCTGCGCGCTGGCTCGGGGTCTGCGCATACCGACGGTGGTGATTCCCGCTATGCCCGGAGCCCTTTCGGCGCTGGGAATCCTGCTGGCCGACGTCGTGCGGGATCACGCGCGAACCGTCATGCTGCCCGGGACGCAGATCGCCGAGCTGGAGCCGTTGTTTCGGGAGCTGGAGAAGCAGGCGCGGGATGAGTTTGCCGGCGAGGGGCTCGCCGGCGAGCCGGCTTATTCCATCGATCTTCGCTACGCCGGCCAGGGATACGAGCTGAATGTGCCGTGGACTGTGACGATTGCCGGCGAATCGGTGCAGGCGTTTCATCGCCTGCACGAGGAGCGCTACGGCTTCTGCGAGCGCAACAAACCGGTGCAGATCGTGAGCGTGCGCCTGCGCATGACCGCGGCAGCTGAGCCCTTCGAGCCCGAGCGGCGGCAAATTGTGCCGGGTGACGGCACAAATGTACTCGAAGGCGAGCGGACGATCGGTTTCGATGGCACTTTCCATCAGG
>JBAUGH010000651.1:0-2720 GCA_049679565.1 Acidobacteriaceae bacterium | reverse complement strand
TCATTCCCCGCTGCCACCACCACCACGATTCCCGCCTTCCATGCCTTTTCGACTGCCTGGCACAGGGGATCGAGCGTATAGCTCTCGTAAATCGGCCGGCCCAGGGAGAGATTGATCACCCGGATGTTGTATTTGCTCTTGAGCGTGATCGCTTCTCCGATGGCGGCGATCACCGCTGAGTCCGTACCCGCGCCGTTCTCGTCCAGCACCCGCAGGTTGATCAGATTCGCGTTCGGAGCCGACCCCATGAAGGTGCGGAAATATTGCGGTCCGCTGGACAGCGCGCCGCCCCCGGCGATCAGGCCCGCAACATGCGTCCCGTGTCCAAAGTGATCGAGCGCGTCGTTCTCATTGGCCACGAAATTCTGGCTGTACACAATGCGGCCGGTCGCGCCCGGCGCTACCTCGCCCAGCGACCCGAGCAGGTTCGTGACCGTGCTCAGAGAAAGACCGGAATTGAGCGCCAGATCCGGAACCGGCGTAATGCCGCTGTCGATCACAGCGACCCCAATGTTCGTTCCCTTATAACCCTGTTGCCAGACCGCCGGCGCATTGATCGGCTCGCTGGTGAATTCGGCGCCTGTGATGTACCCCGCCTGCCGCGCGCTGAGGGTGCGATCCGGCGAAATGTACTTCACGTTGGGATCGGAAGCGATCAGATTCAACTGTGCCGGCGCGAGGTCCGCGACGATCGCGTTGATCGGGCTCAGAACCGTCTTGAGCAGACCTCCCAGCAGCCCGAGCAATCCAGTCTCCCCCGAGGATGGCGGATTGTAGTACTGGATGATGACCGGCTGAGCCGCCCCGGAGGACGAAGCCGCCAGATCGGGCGCGATCTTGCCATTCGTGGATGCGGCCAATGCGGTTGCGGCCAACGTCGCCAGAGAACCGAGAACAAGAGGCAGACGAACACGGGAACGAAACATGTTTACGATCTCCGGGTCACCGAGGTAACTATCTGGTCCCATCGCGCGGGCCGCATCCGCCTCTGGGGAGGCAACAAACGATGTACGCCCTGCACATGTCGTAAAGTATGTCGATTCGCGAAGGCGGACAATCACAAGGTCGTTGTAAGTGCTCCGGACCTCAGTTATCTCTCCAGGTAATCATGTGTCTGTAGTAACACCTCCCCGGAAACAGCCTCGCGGAAACGCAGCACCGCTTCCGGAGGAACCGGCAGAGCCCGCAGCAGCGCCAGCGAGGCTGCATGCCGCGCTTCGCCCAGTTGCCCCACCGCCAGGTTCTCGACGATCGCTCCTTCATGAAGAACGGCCACGCGGTCGCACAGCCGGATGACCGAGATCAGATCGTGCGAGATATAAAGAAGCGTCATACCGTGCCTGCGATTCAGGCTCCTCAGCAGATCGACAATCTGCGACTGCGTCACCGGATCCAGAGCGCTGGTCGGTTCATCGGCGATGATCAGCGCAGGCCGATGCAGCAGCGCCAGCGCGATCAGCACCCGCTGCGCCTGCCCCACGCTGATCTCCTGCGGCCGGCGGCGCAGAAATTCCGGGTCGGCAGGTAACTGGACCTCGGCCATCAGATCGCGCACTCGCTCGCCCAGCGCAGCGCAGCTGTGCTTCTCATGCGCCTTCCATGCTTCTTCAAAATGGCTGCGCAGGCTCACGGCTCCATTCAGAGCCGTCATCGGACTTTGTGGAATGAGCGCGATCTCCCTGCCCCGCAGGGCTCGCAGTTGCTTCTCGGAGAGCTCCAGCAGATTCCGTCCCCGCAGCAGCACCTCGCCGGACACCCGCCCCCCTCGCCACGGCAACAGCCCCAGCAGCGACAGCACCAGCGTGCTCTTCCCCGCGCCGCTGGAGCCGACCAGCCCGAGGATCTCGCCCTGCTCCAATTCAAACTGAACCCCGGAGAGAGTGGCCTTCCCGGAATAGCCGGCAGAGAGGTGAACTCGCAGCAGCGTGTCGTCGCTCATCGAGCCCCCTGCACGCGTAACTGCTCCACGTTCCAGGTCAGCCGCGGTTCCAGAACCGCGGGCTCGATTCCCTGCAGCCGGGGAGAGAACGCCACCAGAGCATTGGGATAGACGAGATAGATAAATGGCTGCTGGTCGGCGACGATTTGCTGCACGCGATCAAGGTCCTTCTTTCGTTCCGCATCCGAGGCGCTTGTCGCCTGCTGATTCATCAGCCGATCGATCTCGGCTTCCCACGACGTGGCCGGCGCTTTCTCCGCCGGATTCCACTGATGGTTCGGCGACGAGCTCAGCCAGATGTTCATCATCGCGTTCGGTTCGGGATCGACATTCTCGATGCCCAGCAGACACGCCTCGTAGTCCTGGGTGTGCATCAGGCGCTCGATGAGCGCGGGAAAATCCAGGGTCACCACCGTCACCTGCATGCCGAGCGCCCCCAGATCCTGCTGGATGAGGGTCGCCATCTTCTCGCGCGCCTCGTTGCCGGAATTCGTGAGGATCGAGAACCTGACCGGATGCCCGGCGGCGTCGGTGAGCGCCGCTCCCTGCAGCCGGAAGCCCGCTGCCGCCAGAGCGGCCCGGGCCGCGGCGACGTCGGTGTGCGGAGCCGTGAGCGAGCGGTCGTACCACAGCGCGTTCGCCGGAGAGATGAAGGAGTACGCCGGCGTGGCGTGTCCCAGATAGGCAATGCGCGCCAGATCGGAGCGATGAATGGCCTGGGATACCGCAACCCGAAAGGCTCGATCCTGAAACCACGCCTTCTCCCACGCAGGTAACGGAG
>JBAUGH010000650.1:0-5332 GCA_049679565.1 Acidobacteriaceae bacterium | reverse complement strand
CTAAAAGAATCCCGATGGATTGAGGCATGACGAAGAAGCTGGCGGCGGGCATGGCCGCGGTGGTGGTTGCGGGCTGGTTCGGGGCATCCGGGGCAGTGGCGCAGAGCAATGCGGGGAATTCGGCGGTGAATCCGTACGCGGGCAGCGTGCAGGCGGCCTCTTATTCGCCGCAGCCGAAGGCGCTTTCGCTGGACGACGCCATCCGCATGGGCATTGCCAACAACCTGGCCCTGACCCTGGCGCGGCAGCAGGAGAAGATGGCCGAGGCCGAGAAACTGCAGCTGGCCAACGTGCTGCTGCCCAACCTCTCGCTGCACGGCGAGACCGGGGTGCACCAGTACAACCTGGAGGCGGAGGGATTTCACCCCTCGATCGAGGCGGCGTTTGCTCCGCTGCTGCCCCCGGGGACCAGCCTGTCGTCGTTTCACCTGATCACCAAAGCGGACGTCACCATCGGGCAGATCAATTTCTCCCAGGCACTGTTCAACTGGGCCGGCTACGATGTGTGGCGCGCAGCCCAGGCAGCGCAGAAGGCGGCCTTCTACAGCGCCCAGTCATCGCGGGGTCTGGTTGTGCTCAACGTGGGCAACAGCTATCTGCAGGCGCTGGCGGCGCGGGCGCAGGCCGATTACGCGCGGGCGCTGCTCAAAACCGACGAGACCGTGCTCAACCAGGCGCACCAGGAGCATCTGGCGGGCACGGCGGCGAATCTGGACGAGCTGCGGGCGCGGGTCCAGTACCAGAGCCAGCAGCAGGCCGTAATCCAGGCCGATGACACCTTCGAGAAGGCAAAGATCACGCTCAACCGCGAGATCGGGCTGCCGCCGGGCCAGGCCATCACCCTGACCGACACCTCTCCCTACGCAGAGCTGCAGCCGATGGGGCTGGAGGCGGCGCGCACCGAGGCCTATGCGAGCCGGCAGGACTACCAGATGCTCAGGCAGGAACTGATTGCGGCGGAGCGCGAGCAAAAAGCCACCACCCACGAGCGCTTCCCCACCCTCACCTTCGGCGGCAACTGGGGTGTAACCGGGATTTCCGGCGGCGTCTATCACGGGACCTTCGCGGCGGTGGGCACGCTCAGTGTGCCCCTTTTCAAGGAAGCCCAGTTCCGCGGCGATCATGACGTGGCGGAGGCCCAGCTGGATGAGATTCGCACCCGGCTGGGAGACCTGACACAGAAAATCGATCAGCAGCTGCGCGACAGCATGCTGGATCTGCAAACGGCCGAAGACACGGTGAAGGTGGCGAAGAGCAATGTGGATCTGGCCACCACCGCCCTCGATCAGACCGAGCAGCGGTTTACCGCCGGCGTGACCGATAATCTGCCGGTGGCGGAAGCGCAGTCCACGTTAGCCGGCGCGCAGTCGCAGTACGTGAACAGCGTGTACGCGCTGAATGAGGCGCGCCTGGGCCTGGCGCGGAACCTGGGAATCGTGGACACGCAGTATCAGGTCTTTCTGCAGGGGAAGTAGCCGGCCCGCGATGGCCTGTTCAGCTGTCCTCCGAGAGCAGATCGTGGAGCCTTTTGGGGTGCTTCTGGCCGCGCTTTTCTTCGCGGGGCGTGTGCGGGATGACGCGCTCCGGCTTCGGCTGGCCCACTCGTTCGCGAGCGTTGGCCTTGACCGCCTTGACGGCGGAAAAGGTCTTCTTTTTGGCGCGTTTGCGGGACATTTGTGCGTGTGACGGCTACGAAATCCTGTCCGCGGCTGAGCCTGGATTCCCTGCCCCTCCCGAGCCCGGAGCCGCATTCGCTCTCCAAACTAGCATTCTCGGAGCGCTTTCGATGTGAAATACTTTCCGTGGAGTCATACGGCCATGGAAGAACGCGAATTTTTCAATGAGAAATCGGAGCAGCGGACCCATACCCTGACCTGTCCGCACTGCGGGCAGCCGGGAGAGTATCAGGTGCGCTGGCTGGTGCGCATGCGCAAGCCGCAGGTGCCGAAGAATGCCGACGAGCGGGATCGGGCGCGGTTCGCCAAAGCGCAGTCCTACATGGTGCGCCAGGACGATATGGTGGCGTGCACCAATCTTCGCTGCCGCAAGCGGTTCGAGGTGACTAGCCTGCAGTCGGTGGCGTTCCTCCAATCGGCGTAGAAGGGCGGCCCGGGACCCTCGGAGCCGGGAGCAGCGGCCTATGAGTCACGAAGGGATTCGCCTGGTGAGCGCGGACGAGGCGCAGCGCGCCCCCGAGCCGGAGTTGCCGCGCGCGGCGGTGACGCCGGTAAAAGTGCGGGTGCAGCAGTCCACCGGTGAAGGACTGGAAATCGAGTGGCTGGACGGGCACCGCAGCCGGTGGAGTTTTGCCTGGCTGCGCCTTGCGTGTCCCTGCGCCACCTGCCACGAGGAGCGCGAGGCCCAGGGACGGCAGCCCGGCGAGCCCAAGCCGAAACCGGCAACCCTGCTGCCGATGTATCAGGCGCCCCCGCGGCCCGAGTCGTCAAGCCCGGTGGGCAATTACGCCATCAGCTTCAAGTGGAACGACGGGCACGCCAGCGGGATCTATTCCTGGGACTATCTGAGAAGGCATTGCCTGTGCGAGGCGTGCGCGGAACCAGCCGCTAGCCGCTAGCAAAAGCCGGAAAAAGCCAGCCAAATGCCGGCATGAAACCAGCAGGGCGCCAATCAGCCGCTGCGCTCAGGACTTTTTGGCCCGCGCGTCGAGCGCGCCGGAAACCTTCGTGTAGAAGGCAGTGAGGTCTTCGCCGGACCCCATCGTGAGGCGGCGGAAAACCTTCAGCAGCGGATAGACATGGGATCCATTGTGGTCAAGGGCCGGCATGGCCAGATCGGCGCCGGCATCGGAGCGCCCGGAATTGAGCTGGCCAGGGTAGACCGCCATGATCCACTGGCAGGCGGGATAGCGGCGGCGGAAGATTTCGCCATAGTACCCGCCCCACAGGCGGGTGGCTTCCTCCTGCTCGGACGCGGCAACCGGGCTGCGCGCGGCGAGGACGGTCTCGAGGCTGGCGATCGATGCGGGCGTGTAGTCGAGCGTCATACCGTGGTCGGCCTCGGCCACCCGGACGGCCTCTTCGGCGTACGCCTGCATCATCGTGTCGAGCGAGGCGAAGGTTTGCTGCGAGAGCGGGCTCGTCATCGCTTCCAGACTACAGCAGCGGCGGCGGGCTGCCCCGGCCACGCCCGGGACAGAATGCGGTCCGGCCATGTATCTTTAAGTTTTGCAAACCAATTTTGGACCTTTGCGAGACAGGATTCCGGGAGCTTCCTGGAAGCGGCAGGAGGAGTTGCGGTTGAACAGGACGTGGAGTGTGCGTCGAGTGGTTGTGGCGGCCCTGGCGGCCGGACTGTTTTCTTTTGCTGCGGCTCAGGGCCAGATCGTGAGCCCGCCGCCCAATCCGCAGTTGCCGCCTCCGGCGCCGCTGGCGGGGGTGCGCTACGACTATCCGTGGGAGATTTACGGCGGCTTTGCCTACTCCCACTTCGACGCCGGACCGAACCTGCTGCAGGGCGCGAACCTGGGCGGCTTCGACGCGCGGGTGGTGCGGGAGCTGAATACCCGCTGGGGCATCGGCGCAAACGTGCGCGGCTATTACGGCACCAGCGGCGCGGCCCCGAACTGCGGCAGCTGCTCCGGAAGCGGGCCGAACGCAGGCCCGATCGAAGGACCGTTTGTGAGCGAGCACATGTTCCTCGGCGGCCCCGAGTACCGGCTGGTGCGCAATGAACATGCCGCTCTGATGCTGCACGCGTTTGTCGGCGGCGCGTATGGAGACTTCACCCGCGGCCTGAACGGCGTGCCTCCGCAGGATGTGGGCTTCTTCTCCAACCAGTTCACCACCGCCATGGCCATGGGCGGATCGCTCGATCTCAACCGCTCCCCGCGGCTGGTGTTCCGAATTGCTCCGGACGCGACCCTGACCGACTTCGGCGGCAACGGATTCGAAGAGCAGTTCGCCATCTCGGTCGGCGTGGTCTACCGGATGGGACACCGCTTTAAAACAAAATAGCGTTCAGCCTTGCAGAAAACGGGAGGAGCCAGCCAGGCTCCTCCCGTTTTGTTTCAGGCGCCGAGAGACGCCATGTCGATCACGAACCGGTATTTCACCTGGGATTTGACCACCCGCTCGAAGGCTTCGTTGATCTGCTGGATGGGAATCACTTCGACGTCGGCGGTGATTCCCTTCTCCGCGCAGTAGTCGAGCATCTCCTGGGTCTCGGCCATGCCGCCGATGATGGACCCCGACATGCTCCGGCGCTTGAACAGCAGCGGGCCGGTGTTGACGACCGGAGCCGTGTCGGGCAGGCCCACCTGGACGTACGTGCAGTCGCGCTTCAGCGCCTCGAGGTACGGGCCCAGCTCGTGCGGAGCAGAGACGCTGTCGATGATGAGGTCGAAAGTGTTGGCCTGCTTCTTCATGGCAGTGGCGTCCCTGGAGATCACAACCTGGTCGGCGCCGAGTCGCTTTGCGTCGTCGATCTTGGATTCCGAGGTGGTGAACTGGACCACGTGCGCGCCGAAGGCGTGGGCGAACTTGAGCGCCATATGGCCGAGCCCGCCGAGGCCCACGACGCCGACTTTCTTATTCGCGCCGACCTTCCAGTGGCGGAGCGGCGAGTAGACGGTGATGCCCGCGCAGAGCAGCGGAGCCCCGCCCGCGGGATTGAGTTTCGGCGAGAGGGTGTGGACGAAGTGTTCGTCGGTGATGATGTTGTTCGAATAACCGCCCTGGGTGAGCTCGCCGTACTTGTCCACCTGACCGTAGGTCAGCGTGGTGCCGACCTCGCAGTACTGCTCTTCTCCGGCTTTGCAGCTGGCGCAGGTGCGGCAGGAGTCGATGATGACACCGACGCCGACCAGGTCGCCCGGCTTGAACCTCTTCACAGCCGACCCGACCGCTTTCACGCGGCCGACGATTTCGTGACCGGGAACCATGGGGTAAACGGCGTTCTTCCACTCGTTGCGCACGGAATGAATGTCGGAATGGCAGACGCCGCAGAACTGGATGTCGACGTGGACGTCATGATCCTGGAGTTCGCGACGGCTGAATTGGAACGGAGCTAAGGGGGTGGTGGCGCTGTGCGCCGCCCAACCGTGGGACTGAGTCATCTTCTGGCGTTCCTCCACTTTCAGTATGCAGGAGGAATGGAGATTCTTAACCGGTTGCGACCGGACCGCCGCGCGGCGCGCAGCCCCGGCAGACGGCCGGAATTTCAATTCGTTCATCGAACCGCCGCGATTCGCTAATCCTCCCGTCACCAGCGTTTCATATGACTGCCATCAGCGTTTAACGAATTTGTCACCCGGGTTTCACATCTTCTTCGTAAAGTCGATCCGTTCCCATCTGTACATCCCCCACACTCCAGG
>JBAUGH010000649.1:0-1770 GCA_049679565.1 Acidobacteriaceae bacterium | reverse complement strand
ACCTCAGTCCGCAGCAGGCCAAGGCCCTGTGGAACATCCTCGGCCAGAACCTCGCCCAGTACGAACAAACCTTCGGCACCCTCGCTCTCGAGCCCCAGCCGCCGAAAGGCCCCGTCCACTAGCCAGGATCTGCGTATCAGGATCGGCACTGCATGAAGGCTCGGCTCGCTGCCCCCATTCCGATCTGGATCGTCCTCCCCGTCCTTTTCCTCGCCGTCCTCGCCGCTCACGCCACCCTCCTCCGCCTGCCTTATTTCTGGGACGAAGCCGGCTACTACATCCCCGCCGCCTACGACTTCTTCCGCACCGGCGCGCTCGTTCCTTACTCCACGCTTTCCAACGCCCATCCGCCGCTGCCGTCCATCCTGCTCACCGTTGCCTGGAAGCTCTTCCACTTCGCCCCCGTGGTCACCCGCACAACCATGTGCCTCGTCGCCGCCGTCGCCCTCGCCGCGGTCTGGCGGCTCGCCCTCCTCACCACCGGAAAAACCTCGGTCGCCGCCGCCACCGTTCTGCTCACCGGTCTCTATCCGGTCTTCTTTGCGCAAAGCTCGCTCGCTCATGCGGACATGTTCGCCGCCGCCGCGACCCTCTGGGCTCTGGTCTTCTTCCTCGAAGACAAACTCCTCCTCACCGCTCTGGTGTTCACGCTCGCCGCGCTTGCCAAAGAGACCGCCATCATCACGCCGCTCGCCCTCGGCGTCTGGGAGAGCTGGCGCCCTCATTCCCATCTTCGCCATCGCCTTGGGAAAATCGTCGCGCTGCTGGCGCCCGTCCTGCCGCTCGGGGCCTGGTACGTCTACCACTGGCACAAGACCGGCTTCGTCTTCGGCAATCCGCAATTCCTCCGCTACAACGCCACCGCCAATCTCAGCCCGCAGCGCATTGCCATCGCTTTCACCCACCGCCTCGCGCACCTCACCACGCACATGAACATGTTCGTGCCCGTCGCCGCCATGCTCGCGTGTCTGCTGCTGCCGCCGGTCGCCGAAACCGAGACCCCGCCCTCCGATCACGAGCACCTGCGCCGCCGCATCGCCCCCGCGTACCAGGCAATCTTCTATGTTGTCCTGCTTGCCAACGCCGTGCTCTTCTCCATCCTGGGAGGCGCGCTGCTCACTCGCTATCTCCTGCCGCTCTATCCGCTCGTCCTTCTCCTCTGCGTCAACACCTTCCGCCGCCATCTCCGCCACTGGACCGGCCTCGTCGCGCTCTCCGCCGCCGGCTTCATCGCGGCGCTTTTCATC
The DNA here is from genome assembly GCA_049679565.1 of Acidobacteriaceae bacterium. GTDB lineage: Bacteria > Acidobacteriota > Terriglobia > Terriglobales > Acidobacteriaceae > Palsa-343. The sequence goes on along the minus strand of JBAUGH010000649.1, from coordinate 523 downwards.
AACCCTGTCTATGGATTCGCCCCGGAAGACAATCTCGAGTACGCCACCTTCATCCGCCTTCATCAGGCCGCCATCCGCCAGATTGTCGATCACGTCCCCCACCCCGTCGTCCTGAGCGCCTGGCCCGCAACCGCGGAGCTGAGCGTGCCCTTCCTCGGCTACGTGGACCACCCCATCCCCGTCATCTCCATCGATGATTTCGCCGCGCACGAAATCGCCCGGGCCGCTGCCCTCCCGCCCACCTGGAACGCGGCTCTCGTCTTTTCCACCAAATACGATCCCCCGCCGCGCGCGCACTTCACCCGGCGCGACGATAGTCAGGCTCCGGACCAGGCGATCGACACCCGCTACTTCGGTTTCCACCGCGATCTGCCGCCGGCCCTGATCGCTCATCTGCTCGGCGGCGCCGTGGCCTGGCAGGCAGCCAGCAAAGGTGAATGGGCCGCGGTCCTGGTCTTCGCGCGCCAGCCGGGTCCCACATGGGCTGCCTATCCCGCGTCAGGTCCGGCGCGCGCCACCAGCC
>JBAUGH010000648.1:0-8135 GCA_049679565.1 Acidobacteriaceae bacterium | reverse complement strand
GCTCACAGTCAGTCGTGCAGGGGGTCATAGCGTTCTACCAGGCTCCTTCGATGCGAAACGGTCCCAGACCTTCAGCTTCTTTGCCGTCCAGCTGGTGCTCGATCACTGCGTCGACCCGGCTGCCGCGTGATCCTCTGCGCAGGGCGTGACCGAGATCGGCGAGTAATTCCGGATCGCCCGACGCCAGCACTTCCACATGGCCCTCTTCCGTATTGCGCACCCACCCGTTCAGGTCGAGCGCCGCCGCTTCGCGATGAACGAACCAGCGGAATCCAACGCCCTGAACGCGGCCCTTCACGAGATAGTGGCAGACCATAGGAAGGCACGGTCAGTGTTTCAGATGGGGTGCCGCGGATGCAAGGTAACGGACAGCGTTCTCGCAGGGCCACCGCGGCGCATGTTCAGTCGTCGCGCGGTTCCGCAACCCGGCGTGACAATTCGGGTTCCGGTGACTATTAGGCGGCGCGACGGACGCGGTGAGAGCCCTGGCCGCGCACCTATAATCGAAGGGGCTCCTCGGCAGAGCCGCTCGAGCAGCCGGAACCCTTCCCCGGACGTATGCAGCGCGCTGAGCGATCCACGATGTTGTCCCCCCGGGCCCATGCGGCGCGCGCCTTCGCTGCGGCGATTGCGACGTTGCTGCTGACCGCGCCGGTGTCGGCGTGGGCGGCCAGCGGATCGCAATACGGCAATGCGCGGCAAAGCGGTTTTGCCCACGCCGAGCGGCTGCGCGAGGCGCTGGAAGGCCGTCCCGAGCAGTTGAGGACGCGGCTCGGGTATGAGCGGGTGCTCGACGCCTACCGCGCGATCTACCACGGCGACCCGGCTTCGCCCAAAGCCGACGCCTCCATCGCTGCGGTCGCTGAGTTGCTGGCGGAAGAGGGACGCGTCTTCCAGGACGAAAAAGCGCTGCAAGCCGCCATTGGGCAATATGAATTTCTTCGCCATCAGTACCCGGGCAGCCGCTATCGCTTCAGCGCCCTGCTCACCGAGGGCGAAATCTACCAGCGCGACCTGGGCGACCTGGAGCGGGCAAGGCTCCTCTACGAAAGCTTCCTGCGGCAGTATCCGCGGAGCCCGCTCGCAGTAGAAGCGCGGGCAGAGTTGAAGAAAATCCGCCGGGATGAGATGGCCAGCCGGCGCAGCGAGCCGGGAACGCGCGTGAGGCAGCAAACCTCTGCCGAAGGGACGGCCGGGCGTGTCAGGGAGCGATCGGAGTACCCGGGACAGAGCCGCTCTGCCGACTCCGCACGGATGGAAGAGCGGGATCTCCCGGCGCCGGGCTCCCATGGGACCGATTCCGGGCAGGAAGGCGTGGCAGCCGGGGACGCGGGTCTCGAGCCCGCGAGCGACGGCGTCCGGATGAATGCTCCGCCTCCGCCGCGGCGTGGACGCGTGCCCCTCATCACCGGTATTCGCCACTGGTCGGCGCCGAATTACACGCGGGTAGTGATCGATCTGCAAAAAGTCGTGCAGTACGAAGCCGTGCGCGTGCCGCATCCGGATCGTATTTATTTCGATCTCTACGGAGCGCGTCTGTCGCCGGAACTGGTGGGGCGGGCCGTCGAGGTCACGGATGACGGATTTCTGACCCGAATCCGTGCAGCGCAGCCGACCGGCAACGTTACCCGCATCGTTCTGGACGTGAACGGTGTCAGCGACTACTCGGCGTTCTTTCTGCAGGGGCCCCCGCGGCTGATCATCGACGTACACGGGCGGCCAGGGGTGGTTCCGCCGCGGCAGGTCGCGAGCCGTCAGACGGCGTCCGCTCCACGCAGCACGCTCGGCGGCAACGAATTGGATCGTCTCCGGCAGCCTCCGGCAAGCGTTGCGCAAATCTCACGCAACAACCCCGATGCGGATCCGACCTCTGACGACGACGGCGAGAACAGTTCCGCTCTCAGCGAGGTGAACACGCTGAGCCAGCAGCCCAATCAGGTCCGTGCGACCCGGCACCCGACCACTGCGCCGGTGGTGTCTTCGGCGGCGGCCGACCCGTCCGATGACTCCCCGGGTGCGCTGCACAAGGCGTCGTCCCGGCAGCCTCTTTCGTCCATGCGCGCCGCCGATGATGTACCGCCGGCCGACGCGGGTACTCCCGGCATTCCCGCGCCGCCGCCGCCGAACCAACGCGTGCCCAACTCGATGGTCCGGGCGCTCGGCCTGAAAATCAACCGCATCGTCATCGATCCTGGGCACGGAGGTCACGATTCCGGAACGCTGGGCCCCGGCGGCCTGGAAGAGAAGGACGTCGTTCTCGACGTCGCGCTGCGCCTGGGGAAGCTGCTGCGGCAACGACTGGGCGCGGATGTAATCTACACCCGTACCGACGACACCTTCATCCCGTTGGAGACGCGCACTGCGATCGCCAACCAGGCTCAGGCAGACTTGTTCATTTCGATCCATGCCAATTCCAGTCCTGATACAGCAGCGCGCGGGGTCGAAGTCTACTATCTCAACTTCACTACATCCGCCGATGCGCTCGAAGTGGCGGCCCGTGAGAACGCCGTTTCCGATCAGTCGATCCACCAACTGTCCGATCTCGTGAAAAAGATCGCGCTCGACGACAAGATCAATGAGTCGCGTGCCTTTGCTGACGATGTGGACCAGAGCCTTTACACCGGGCTGGAGGCGGGAAACCCGGGACTCAGAGATCGGGGTGTGAAGAAAGCACCCTTTGTGGTGCTGATTGGGGCCAATATGCCGTCCATCCTCGCCGAAATCTCGTTTCTCACCAATCCAGAGGACGCGAGCGAGATCCGCACGCCTGCGTATCGGCAGCGCATTGCCGAGTCGCTCTACCGCGGAGTAGCGCGGTACGTCTCCAGCCTGAATGGGGTCCGGGTCGCGCAGGCCGGGTCGCGGACCGCCGGAACCGAATAGAACCGCCCGAACCGGCGTGGGGTCCGACGGCCTGAAACCTTCCTTCCCGCTCCGGTGTCTCTCTCAGTAGTATCGAATGTAGAGATATGCGGCAGACCCCGATCCAATTGTTGGTTGCAGCCGTCTTCGGCGTTTCGACGCTGGCCTGGGGTGCGCCTGCATCAGCCGCCCCTGCGCTGCTGCCTCAGTCGTTTGCGGGATGGACGGACACCGGGGCCGTAATCACCACACCCCCGGCCGCGGACGCCGGCGTCCTGCACGAATACGGGATGGTTCAGTACGCGGCAGCGACGTACGGTTTCGGATCGCAGCGCCTTGCTGTGCGCGCGATGCAGTTCGCCGATGCCACCGGCGCTTACGGAGAACTCACCCTGATCCGGCAGTCGGACATGCACGCGGAGAAACTCGGGCGCGAGGGCGCCGCGGCGGGCGATCACTTCGTGTTCTGGACAGGCACCACTGTGGTGGACGCGAGGTTCGCCAACTCTGCAGCGGGAGAAACCGCCGCGCTCGGCGCCCTGGCTGCGCTGTTTCCTCGGGCGACGGGCACGCAGAGCATTCCCCCCAGCCTGCCTCACTACCTGCCTGCTGCGCAATTGGACGCGACCAGCGTTCGCTATGCCATCGGACCGGCTGGGTATGCTCGATCCGGCGGCACTCTGCCCGCCAGCGTTGTCGACTTCAGCCTGGATACCGAAGCGGTCCTTGCGCAGTATGGGCCCCTCAGCGGTCAGGAGACGCTGACGCTGCTGCTCTACCCCACCCCGCAGATCGCAGGCGCCCACCTCAAGGCCATCGATGCGTTGGTGCAGGCGTCGGGCCTTGCGGCGAAGAGAAGCGGCCCGCTGGTGGCGATTGCAAACGGCACCTGGTCCGCCGCGAAGGCTCAGCGATTGCTGGACGCGGTTCGCTTCAACGACGCTGTGACCGTCGATCATCCGGAAGGCTACGTCAGCGAAACCGTAAAGCTGTATCGGCTGTTGGTTGGCATCACCATGCTGTTGGTGGTGCTGGCCTGCGCCGCCCTGTTGCTCGGCTTGTTTCTGGGCGGCGGACGGGCGTTGGTGCGAATCCTCCGCGGCAAGTCGGCTTCCGCGTTATCAGAAGAGGAATTCATTTCACTCCACCTGAGCCGTTAAGGAAAACTCCCCTGCCTGGCCGCTTCCCAGGGGAACTGATACCGGGGCGCATTTGATCGTAACTTTCGGATAATCGTGGATTTAGGTCAAATTTTCGCCCCCTGCTTGGCGAACATGAAGCGAATACGGCTTCTTCAACGTAACCGGACCTTGGGTTGCGGTCAACAATAATTTATTCAACAGCTTACAAGCGCTCCGGATTTTGCCTTGACACCCCTTCCGGCCGCCCATACTATTGCGCCAGAAAGTTCTGATGGCTTGCCTCCGTTGGAACTATTCTCCCTGAAGGAAAGGCTGCCCTGTTGCCGGGCGGCCTTTTCTCGTTCTGGCGGATCACGGAACGAGGTCGGACGAGGCTTCTCCGTCCGGCGTGGCGGTCTCTTTCCATCGCGTGCCGCAGTTCTCACAGTTCCATTGATTGGCAGGCTCGACGCTTTCGAGCACAGGATCGGCGGCGCCGCATTGCGGGCACGCTGGCGGCACAAAGTCTTCCACGCGGACCCTCGACTGATCGACGATGTCCTGCGGAATCGGTTGTGCCGCGAGGGCCCGCGCCTCTTCGAGCTGATCGGCGGCGACCATCACGCGAGGACCCGTAACGTCGAGCGAACCCTGCGCAGGGGCTTCGATCCAGCCCTCGATGCCGGCGCGCCTGAGCACTTCGGTGAGTTGCCACGCCTCCTCATGAGTGTCGCAGGTGCAGAGCAGTGTCTTCCAGGTGTATTCGCGGGGCAGATCGCTGCCTTCGTCGCCGCCCTCTGCGTGCGATTCGCCGCGTTCGCCATTCTGTTCGGCCATCGCCGGGGTCCAGCCTCCAAAGACAGGCCGGCGATCTGGTTGGGGGTTCGGGTTTGCTGCCTGGGCAGCCGACAGGCCCCGCTTCTTCCGCTCGTCGCGCAACACCTGCTGCGCCACTTCGGTGAGATTGCCAAACTCGTCGGCGAGGTCGTCCAGCTCCTCGTCGCTCTTGTCGCCGTAGAGACGGGTGAGGCGCTGCCATTCGCCGGCGGGGTCGCTCTGCATGGGCAGCAGTATAGACCTGTATCGGGCCTCCATCTTTGCGGCTGGTTGTGCGCACTTATTTTGCGAACCCTGAAGCGGAACGATAGAATCGACAGAGCGCAAGCCGACGTAGCTCAGTTGGTAGAGCAGCCGATTCGTAATCGGCAGGTCACCGGTTCAAGTCCGGTCGTCGGCTCCATGCCCGCTTCCGCTTCCCCCTCATCCGATACGAAAGCGAGAGCGATTCAGGGCCGCGATCCCGCGCCGGCGGGCAAGCGCACCGACTCGAAGAAGTCTTCCGTCTCCTGCATGCCGGCCCCGCCTTTGGCCGACACCTCGAGGATCCGCATGCCCGGCCGCACGCTCAGAATGCCGCGATGCGCGGCCTCGCGGTCGAACTCAGCCGCTTCCGCCATATCGATCTTGGTGATGAGAGCAACGTCGGAAGTGTTAAAGATGGTCGGATATTTCAGCGGCTTATCTTCGCCTTCGGTCGACGAAAGCAGCACTACGCGCATCTGCTCGCCGAGATCGTAGCTCGACGGGCACACCAGGTTGCCGACATTCTCAATGAAAAGGAAATCGAGCTCTTCGAGCTTCCATCCTTCCACAGCAGCAGCCACCATCTTCGCGTCGAGATGGCAAATCGTCCCGGTGGTAATCTGCCGAACCAGCGGGCAGGCTCGCGCCAGCCGGGCCGCATCATTCTCCGTCGCCAGATCGCCGACCAGCGCCGCGATGCGATATCGCAAGGTCATCCGGCTCATCAGCTTTTCCAGGAACGTCGTTTTGCCCGACCCCGGGCTCGAAACGAAACTGATGACGCATACCCCGGCCAGGCGAAACCGCTCGCGCAGCTGGCGCGCCAGCACATCGTTTTCTTTCAGGATGCGGGCGCGCACTTCTACCATCCGCGGTTGAGTCGTCATCCGTCGATCTCCAGGGTGGTCAGCTCCAGTTCCTTCCCGCTCAGAATATCCTGCGCCGGCGTGATGCACGCCGGGCAGAAAAGGGCCTGAATTTCCGGCGAATACGTTTTGCCGCACGCCGGGCACCGCACCTGCAGCGGAACCTTCTCGACTTCCAGTTCGGTCGCTTCCAAAGCGGTTCCCATGCGGGCGATCTCCCACGCAAATTTCAGGGCTTCGCAATCGACTCCGGAAAGCACGCCGATTCTCACCTGCGCCGAACGAACCCTGCCACTGTGCTTCGCGGCCTCCTCCTCGATTCGCTCGATCATACTCAGCGCGATGGAAAGCTCGTGCATGGAAGGGCTTTCTCAGCAAATCCGCGGCAACTGTTCGCCGAATAAAACATCCACGACCCGCGTTCCACCCACACAGGTCTTCATCAGCACCATCCCGGCCGGCTGCTCGACCACTTCACCAACGATGCGACTATCCACGCCCAGCGGCTGCCGGCACATCGCGGCCAGCACACGGTCGGCGATATCCTCGGCGACCACAGCCACCAGTTTGCCCTCATTGGCCACATACAGCGGGTCCAGCCCGAGCATTTCGCAGGCGCCGCGCACCGCATCCCGCACCGGAATTTCGCTCTCGCGCAGAACCATCCCTGCACCCGAGCGCTGCGCGATTTCGTTCAGCACGGTCGCCACGCCGCCGCGCGTGGGATCCCGCATCACCCGCACGCCGGCGAGATTTCCCGCCGCCTCAGCTTCGTCCAGCATCGCCGCCACCAGCCCGTGCAGAGCCGCGCAATCGCTCTCCAGCACACTCTCGAACTCCAGGCCGTCGCGCTGCGACAGGATGGTAATGCCATGGTCGCCGATGGTGCCGCTGAGCAGGATCTTGTCCCCCGGCCGCGCCCGATCCGCCGAGAGCTGGGTGGCGCGGTTCACATGCCCGATGCCTGTCGTGGTGATGAAAACCTTGTCGCCCTTGCCGCGATTCACCACCTTGGTGTCGCCGGTGACCAGCTGCACTCCGGCATTCTGCGCTGCGATGGCCATCGAATCCACTACACGCGTCAAATCCGCCGCCTGCAATCCTTCTTCAAGGATGAACGCCGCTGCCAGATAGAGCGGCTTGGCACCTCCCACAGCCAGATCGTTCACGGTGCCATTCACCGCCAGCGTGCCGATGTCGCCGCCGGGGAAAAAAATCGGCGTGACCACGAATGAGTCAGTCGTGAAGGCCAGCCGCGCACCGCCCACGTCGAGCACGGCCTGATCGTCCATTCTTTCCAGCGTGGGATTGCGAAAACGGCTGACGAATACCTTTTCGATCAGCTCGGCCGACAGCTTGCCGCCGCTGCCATGGCCCAGCACGATCTGCGGATGATCGAAGATGGGCAGCGGACAGGAGCCAAACGGACCCAGCTTCTCCTGTTCGCGCTCGTCCACTTTCGCGCTCATCGACGGTTGCCTCCGATTGCGACCAGGTCGGCGTCTTTCAGGTGCCGCCCGTAGGCGTAGTACGCTGCACAGGCGCCCTCGGCCGACACCATCGTTGCCCCCAGAGGATGCTGGGGCGTGCATTCGGTCCCGAAGGCCGGGCAATCATGCGGTTTCCTGATGCCCTGCAGGATCTGGCCCGCGATGCAGACGGCAGGCTCCATAGTATCGATGGCGGTCACGCTGAAGCGCTGTTCGGCGTCGAGGTCGCGAAATTCCTCGCGCAGCCGAAAACCGCTGTGCGGGATCGTGCCCACACCGCGCCATTTACGGTCGCTCACTTCGAAGACCTTGCCGATCAGATCCTGAGCCGGGCGATTGCCGCCGCGATCCAGCACCCGCGAATACTGGTTCTCCACCTCGGCGCGCCCCAGCTCGAGTTGCTCGATCACCATCAGTACGCCTTCAAGGATGTCCAGCGGCTCGAAACCTGTGATGACGATGGGCACATGAAAGCGCGCCGCCAGAGGCTCGTACTCCCGATAACCCACAACCGCGCACACGTGTCCCGGCCCCAGGAAGCCCTGCACCCGATTCTCCGGCGAGCTCAGGATCGCCTCGATCGCAGGCGGCACCAGCACGTGCGACACCAGCAGCGAGACGTTGTTCATCCCTCCCGCGCGCGCCTGCCAGGCCAGCATCGCATTCGCCGGAGCCGTCGTTTCAAAGCCGATGGCGAAGAACACTACCTGCTT
>JBAUGH010000647.1:0-3209 GCA_049679565.1 Acidobacteriaceae bacterium | reverse complement strand
TCCTCGATGGCGTCCCCATCGAGGACGTGGGCGGGCGCTTCGACTTCGGCAACCTGGCGACCACCGGGCTCGAAAGCATCGAAGTCTATCGCGGCCCCAATACCGTTCTCTACGGATCGGATGCAGCAGCCGGCGTCGTCGCCCTCACCACGCCGCGCGGCAGCACCCAATTCCCCTCGCTGCTCTACGAGGGCGATGCCGGCAGCTTCGGCACCTATCGCAACCAGGTCCAGCTCGGCGGCATGGAACGCAAGCTCGATTACTACGGCGGCTTCTCCCAGTTCGAGACGCAGAACGCGACCCCCAACGACGAGTACCACGACCACACCTCGGTCGCAAACCTGGGATGGAGCCTGTCGGCGAAGACCGAGATCCGCGTGACCGCCCGCAACAGCGACTCGGCCATCGGGCTGCCCGGCGGCAATGGCGGCTATCTCTTCTACAAAGTCGCCAACGACGGCAAGGAGTCGGACCAGGACACCTACGGCACCGGCGCCATCAACCATACCTTTCGCGATAACTGGCATGCGGTCGTCCGTTACGGCCTGGTGCGCAGGCGCGAGGAGTCGCAGCAGTGGTATCCGGCGGGCATTCTGCTCACCGGTTCCGATTACGGCGCCGGCAACTACTACGGTAACGACCTCACCGTGCTGGGGGCCAACGGGACCTCCACCAGCGGCCAGGCATTGCTCAACTACGGCAACGGATCGCCCTATCCCTGGAAAGGCAACCTGGCCAACAACCGCGACGACCTCTTCGCCCAGACGGATTACCAGCACGGCCCCCACCTCGGCGTCATCGCCGGTTTCCGCTACGAGAACGAGCGCGGGCTGGAAAGCTATCCCGTCTACTTCCTCCAGAACAACCTTGACCGGACGAACTACGACTATCAGGCCCAGCTTGGCGGTCAGTTCAGGAACCGCTTCTTCTACATGGCGGCAGGCGGCGTCGAGAAGAACGGCCTGTTCGGCACGGTCGGCACCCCCCGCGGCGGAGCCTCGTGGTACGTGGTGAGGCCAGGCAAGGGCGTGCTGCACGGGACGCGGCTGAGCGTGAACTTCGCCAGGGGGTACCAGGAGCCGACCCTGGACGAGCAGTTCGGCTCTCTCTACTCCTTCCTCCAGACCAACGGCGGCCAGACAACAATCTCCCAATACGGGATCGCCCCCATCGGCGCGGAGTTGTCCCGGACCTACGACGGGGGCATCGAGCAGAGCCTCTTTAACGAGCGAGTGGTCGCCCGGATCACCGCCTTTCACAACGAGTTCGGCAATCAGATCGAGGCGGTGCCCGCCACGCTGGTCCCGACGCTGCTCCCGAATCTGTCGCCGGCCGAGCAGCAGTCGCTCATGAGCTTCCTCCACAACAACGGCGCCTACGATCTGGACCTCAACTCACTCTCCTACCGGGCCCAGGGGCTGGAATCGGAGGTCCAGTACGGGATGGGCAGGAACCTCTTCGTGCGCGCCGGGTATACGTATCTGGACGCGGTCGTGCAGCATTCCTTTTCATCGGATGCCGTGGGGCCGAGCTTCAATCCCAATTACCCCGGCGTTGCGATCGGCGACGATGCGCCGCTGGTGGGAGCGCGGCCCTTCCGGCGCCCCCCTCATACGGGATTTGCCAGCGTGACGTACACCGGGAAGCGCTGGACCGGAGTAGTGGATGCGGCCTTCGCCAGCCGCAGCGACGACTCCACTTTCCTCGGCGGCGATGACGTCAACTACGGCAACACGCTGCTCCTGCCGAATCGCAACCTGGATTACGGCTACGCGAAGATCGATGTCGGGGCGACTTACCAGTACAAGCCGTGGATGCAGCTCTACACCCAGCTCAATAACCTGACCAGCAACCAGCTCATCGGCCCCATTGGCTACCCCTCGTTGCCTCTCAACTTCCGCACCGGCGCCCGCTTCACCGTGCGCCTGGGCAGGAAACCGTGAGCGGTGCAGCTGCCGGCCACCTAACCACATGTTTTTCATGGGCATACACGGGGATGGCGAGGACGTTTCCACGCCCCCCCGCTCGCGGAGTTGGCCTGCCTCTACCGGGCCGCCGCTACCTGCACCGGAGACCGTCGCGAGACCCTGCCCGCCAGCAGTTGTTCGACCTGAGCCGTCATCTCGGACTCAAGCTGGCGATTGTCGCCGCCCGTGGCCGGCCCCTCGTAGCCCGTGTGGATGGCTTTCACCCGTCCGTCCCTGCCGATGAAAAAGCTCGTCGGCCAGCAATTGAGGTTCGCCACCTGCGGGAAAGTCGCTGCAAGCTGGTCGGGCGTTCCGGCCAGCAGCACCGGATAGGTAATGCCATAGCGGTGGATGACTGCGCGCAGCCGCACCGGGTTCTGCCGCTGCGACGCCTCCTCGAAGCTGAGCTCGACGATCTCGAGGCCGCGGCTGTGATACCGCCGATAGAGCGACTCGAGAAAAGGAGCCTCATCCTGGCAGTTCGGGCACCAGCTGCCCCCGATGGAGACAATCAGCGCTTTGTGGGCGAACTCCGCATCGGAGCTTGAGATCACCTTGCCGCTGAGATCGGGGAAGCGGAACGTCAGCGATGCGTCGGGGTTCTTCAGGAATGTGTGGTGCAGCGGATCGTCGCCGCTCGCGAGCGCGACCGTGCGCAGCGCTGCGGCGCGGCGGGCTGCAAAGGTCCGCAGCCCGCCTCCGTGAGCCGCCGTCTGCAGCTGCAGGGTGCCGTCAGGCTGCGGGCGCAGAAAGGCATAGCTCGGGCCGGCCGCGGTGAAATGGCTGACTTCGAAAGCGCCCTCGCGCCACACGCCGTAAAGGCTGCCCGTGTCCCCATCGATCCGCTCGATGACCGCAACCACCTCAGGTCCGGTCTGCCGAATCCGCAGTTTCCACGAGTCTTCACCCTTCGAGCCATCGCCGACCGCGACCGTCCACAGGCCCGCGATCTGCGGCGGATGCGGCGCGGCGACGGGAAGCCTTCCGTTGCGCTGGGCGGTGATGGGGAGACTGCGCACGTGCCCGCCGAAAGTCCCGGTCAGCGTGCCGTTGCGGAGCGTCGCGTCGAGGGTATTCGCGTAGTAGTCGAAATTGAGCACCAGATGGCCGCCGGCGTAGCTGCCGCTTGAGGAAACGGATTTCTCGCGGCCGTTCATGAGAGCCCCGCGAACCTGACCCCCGGAGCCAAAAATTTCCAGCCGGAAGGGAATAGCCTGACCATTGACCTGGGCGGTGCCGACC
>JBAUGH010000646.1:0-10045 GCA_049679565.1 Acidobacteriaceae bacterium | reverse complement strand
GTGGTGAGCTGGGCGCGGGCGGTGGCGCCCCCGCCGGCGGATGCGGACGCGGCGACGCTGGAGACCAGGCGCGTGGAACTGAACGATGCCCTGGAGCGGGCGCGTCTGCGAGCCGAAGCGCACCTGGCAAAGTGAAGCCGGGAAAGTAGAATCGGCAGAGTGCTCGTCTCTGATTTTGATTTTGAGCTTCCCGAAGAATGGATCGCGCAGGAGCCGCTCGCGGATCGGGCAGCATCGCGGATGCTGGCGCTCGATCGCGCCACGGGCGCGTTCCTCGATGCGGGTTTTCGCGACTTGCCGGAGATGCTGCGGGCCGGCGATCTGCTGGTGCTCAACGACAGCCGGGTCATTCCGGCGCGGCTGTTTGCGCATCGGGCTGGGCTGCATACCCAGGAAGGCCACCACGCCACCGGGCGCGTGCAGGTGCTGCTCGCCGAACAGCTTTCCCAGTGGGAGTGGAAGGTGCTGGTGCGCCCGGGACGCAAGGTGCTGACCGGCGAGCGGCTGGATTTTCTTCCGCATGACGCTACGACGGGTCGCGTCCCGGACGGCGCGCAGGCGGAGTTACGAGCCGAGGTGATCGCCCAAGGAGAATTTGGCCAGCGGACCCTGCGCTTCGAACCGGTGGCGGACTTTTTCGGTACCGTGGATCGCCTGGGGCATATGCCCCTGCCCCCCTACATCCACCGCGACGATCGCGCCGGCGATCGCGAACGGTACCAGACCGTGTATGCGCGGGAGCGCGGGTCGGTGGCAGCGCCGACCGCAGGGCTGCACTTTACGCCGCAGATTCTTGAGGCGTTGCGCGCGCGAGGCGTGGAGATTGCGCGGTTGACGCTGCATGTCGGGCTGGGGACCTTCCAGCCGGTGCGCGTCGAAAGGGTAGAGGACGTGCAACTCCATGCGGAGCGGTATGCGATCGCGCCCGAGACGGCGGCCGCGCTGAACGCAGCGCGGGGCGCAGGACGCCGCATTGTCGCGGCGGGAACGACTACGGTGCGAACGTTGGAACACTGCGCGCAGTTGGGCGCGGAATTTGCGCCTCACTCGGGTTCGACCCATATCTTCATCGCGCCTGGATTCGAGTTTCGCGTCGTGGGCGCTCTGCTGACGAACTTTCATCTGCCGCAATCCACCCTGCTGATGCTGGTCAGCGCGTTTGCCGGACGAGAGCCGGTGCTCGCGGCCTACCGCCATGCGGTGGAGGCGAGGTACCGCTTCTTCTCCTATGGGGACTGCATGTTCATTGAATAGGGCTGCCGTCCCGGCGGACGCGCTTCGCGCCAGACAAGCGCGCCCGGAATGCAGTTCCCTGCCCTTCGTTCATGAAGGGATACACTCGATTTTGATGGCCGAGCAATCCACGAAACCCCCAATTTTTCTGCTGGACGCGATGTCGTTTATCTTTCGCGCCTACCACGCCATGCAGCGGTCCCGGCCTATGTCCACGCGGACGGGGGTGCCGACCGCGGCGACCTACGTCTTCATCAACATGCTGAATAAGCTGCGCAAGGATTTCCTGCCGGAATACTTCGCGGCGGTGTTTGATGTGAGCGGCCCTGTCTTCCGCGACGCGCGCGCCCGCGGCATGACGGTGAAGAAGTACAGCGCGGAGACGCAGAAGTTCGAGACCGTCGAGACGGGCGGCTATAAGGCCAATCGCGAGGCGATGCCGCCCGACCTGGCCCAGCAACTTCCCTATGTGCGGCGCGCGCTGGAGGCGTTTCGCATTCCGATTCTGGAGGCGGAGGGGTTTGAGGCCGACGACGTAATCGGAACCCTTGCCTCTAAAGCTGCGGAGGCCGGCCATCCGGTCTTTGTCGTGTCCAACGACAAGGACATGATGCAGCTGGTGAACGATCGCGTGAAGATCCTGAACCCAGTGAAGGACAACCTGGTGCTCGACCGCGACAAAGTGATCGAAACCCTGGGCGTGCCACCGGAGCGGGTGATCGACGTGATGGCCCTGCGCGGCGATTCGATCGACAACATCCCCGGCGCCCCCGGGATCGGCGACAAGGGATCGGTGGAGCTGATCCAGCAGTTCGGCAGCGTCGAAGCCGCGCTGGACCGTGCCGAGGAAATCAAGCGGAAAACGTATCGCGAGTCGTTACAAAATAACCGCGAGGCGGTGCTGCTGAGCAAAGAGCTGGTGACCATCCATTGCGGGGTGCCGCTTCCCTTCGATCCCGAGGCAATGCGGACGCAGGAGCCGGACGCAGCCGCCTGCCGGGCGCTGTTTACGGAACTGGAGTTCACGACGTTGCTGCGCGAGCTGGCTCCGGTCGCACCGGAGAAGGCGATCGATTACCTGACGGACCCGACGCCGGAACAGGTTGCGGCCTTCGTTGCACAGGCACGGAAGGACGGCTTTGCGCTGGCGCTGCCCGAGTCGGAGCTCGAAGCGGCATCGGAGCAGGTAAGCGAACAGGAGTCCGAAGCGCTGGAGGAGCGAGAGCCGGAGCTGAAGACCATGTCGCTGCTGGATTTTGGCCCCGCCGAAGAGGCCAAACCGGCGGAGCGGGGCTGCGTTCTGGGCGTTGCCGCCGGCGACGATGCGGCGCTGCGCGTGCCGCTCGATGCCGTTCGGGAACTGCTGGAGGATGCGAAGATCCCGAAGCGCGTCCACGATCTGAAGGCGGCGCTGCGGGTTCTGGAGTCTCACGGTGTTGCGCTGCGCGGCGCCACGGACGACGTGATGCTCTACTCCTACCTCATCAATCCCACCCACGCCACCCACCGGCTCGCCGATGTGTGCGCGCGGTTCGGAGGCGGAACATTCCAGGAAACTGCCGGGAAGCAGCAGCCGGAGGCAGCGCACGCAATTCATTGGCTGGCCAAGACGCTCAGCGAGGACGTCGACAACCAGGGCGAGCGACAGGCCTATGAGGATATCGACCTGCCCCTGGTTCCAATCCTGCTGGGGATGGAAAAGGCCGGCATCCGCATCGGCACCCGCACGCTCCAGACCATGTCCGACAGCCTGGCGAAGGCGATGCAGCGCGTCGGCGAGGAGATTTATTCGCTCGCCGGGCAGCGTTTCAACATCAACTCTCCCAAGCAGCTTGGGGACGTGCTGTTCAACAAAATGGGTCTTCCGCGCCCGCTGAAGTACGGCAAGGGCAAGGTGATTTCGACGGCCCAGGATGTGCTGGAGGAGCTGGCGGCGCACAACGATGTGCCCCGGTTGGTGCTGGAGTTCCGGCAACTGGCTAAGCTCAAGTCGAATTACTCCGATTCCCTGCCGCTGCTGGCGGACTCTGAAGGCCGCGTGCACACGACCTTCAACCAGGTCGGCACCGCGACCGGGCGGCTGTCCTCGACGAATCCGAATCTGCAGAACATTCCCATCCGCACAGAGCTGGGACGCGAGATCCGCGCGGCATTCATCGCCGCGCCGGGATGCGTCCTGCTCTCGGCGGACTATTCGCAGATCGAGCTGCGGCTGCTGGCGCACTTCTCCGCCGACCCGCTGCTGGTGAAGGCCTACCAGACCGGCCAGGACATTCACACCCTGACCGCGGCCGAGGTGTTCGGCGTGCCCGCGGAGACCATGAGCAAGGAGACGCGCAACCGGGCGAAGGCGGTGAACTTCGGGATCGTCTACGGCATCTCGCCCTTTGGCCTCGCCGCCCAGCTCGGCATCGATCAGCACGAAGCGCGCCTGTACATCGAGACTTACTTCGAACGCTATGCAGGCGTGCGGTCGTACATCGATCGCATGCTGGAAGAGACGCGGCGCGAGCAAAAGGTGCGCACCATGTTCGGGCGCATCCGGCCCATTCCCGATATCCAGAGCCGGAACGCGAACCAGCGCGGATTTGCCGAGCGGACGGCGATCAATACGCCCCTGCAGGGCACGGCGGCGGACCTGATCAAGCTGGCGATGATCCGCATCGACCGGCGGTTGACAAAGGAAAAGCTGAAGACGCGGATGACGCTGCAGGTCCACGACGAGTTGGTGTTCGATGTGCCGGAGGCTGAAGTGGAGCTGGTGCGGACCCTCGTTCAGCACGAGATGGAGCACGTGGTCGAGCTGAGCGTGCCGCTGCTGGCGGATGTGGGCGTGGGACAGAACTGGCGGGATCTGCAGTAGTCAGGCGCCCAGTTCGGCGCGGATGGCTTCGGCAATGCAATCGGCGTGACGCCGCATGGCCTCTTCCGATTCTGCCTCGATCATCACCCGAGCCAGCGCTTCGGTCCCCGAATAGCGGACAACCACGCGCCCGCTGTCGGCCAGCTCCGCTTCAGCGGCGCGAATCGTATCCGCCACAGTGGCAATTTCCTCCAGCGGCTTTTTCTCCCGCACCCTGACATTGACGATGACCTGGGGGAAGACTTTGAGGTCGGCGGCGAGTTCGTGGAGCGCCCGGCCGGAGCGGCGAACAATGTCCAGAACCACAAGCGCGGTCAGCAGTCCATCTCCCGTCGTCGCCAGATGCGGAAAGAGAATGTGGCCCGATTGCTCGCCGCCAAGGGAGGCTTTCTCCCGCTGCATCCGCTCGAGAACGTACTTGTCGCCCACCGGCGCGCGCAGCATGCGAATGCCATCGCGGCGAAGCGCGGCTTCCAGCCCCATGTTGGACATGGTGGTGGCGACAACCGTGCCGTTGCTCAGAGTCCCGCGCTGCTGCATGTCGCGGGCCGCGAGCAGCATCACGGCATCGCCGTTCACCACCTTGCCATGCGCATCGGCGAACATCGCGCGGTCGGCATCGCCGTCGAAGGTGACGCCAAGATCGGCGCCGAGGTTCTTTGTTTCCTTTGCGACCACGTCGGGATGAAGCGCACCGCAGTTGGCGTTGATATTGCGGCCGTCCGGCGCGGCGTGGGTGAGGTGCATGCGGCCGCCGAGGTGCGCGAACAGCTCCGGAGCAATGGCCGACGCCGCTCCGTTGGCGCAATCGAGAACCACGCGCAGCCCGCTGAGGCTCAGGCCGGGCACGGCGGAGCGCAGGAACTCCTCATACTCCGCGCGGTAGCCGGGCTTCGCAGCCGGCGCGACACCCGCTGATGGAGCCTCGGCGTTCTCCAGACGCCTGAAAATTTCAGCCTCGATGCGCAGCTCGGTTTCGTCGGGCAATTTGTAACCGTCGCTGCCGAATACCTTGATGCCGTTGTCCTGCCAGGGATTATGCGAAGCCGAAATAACCACTCCCGCGGAGAATCCGCGCCGCCGCGCCAGCCACGCCACGCCCGGGGTGGTGATGACGCCCGCGTTCTCCACTGCCGCGCCCCCATCCCCGAGACCCGCAGCCAGGATAGCTGCGATCCACTCGCTCGACTCCCGGGTGTCCATGCCGAGCAGGACGCGCGGATCCGGATGCGACGCGCCGAGCTGATGCGCCAGCGCGAGGCCGACCGCGTAGATCGTCTTTTTGTCCAGTGGAGCTTCACCCGCGACGGAGCGAATGCCGTCCGTGCCAAACAGCTTTCTCATGATCTCTGTGTTTCTTTCTCGATTGCGGTGACCCGACTGCGCATCCGTCCCCGCGCGAGGCGCGTGACAATCGACTGGCCTTCTGTCACGTCGTCTGAGCTTTTGATCAGCGCGCCGTTGTCATCGTACACCAGCGCATACCCGCGGTTGAGCACGGCCAGCGGCGACAGCGACGCAAGCTGGCGAGCCAGCGCGCCTTCCCTTTCACGGCCGACCCGGAAGTGATCCTGCTGGGCACGGATCATGCGAGCCTCGAGCGCCGCAAAACGCTCGCGGGCCACGCGGGTGCGCCATGCGACGTCCTGGCGGGCGAGGCGATCGCAGAGCCGCTGGAGCGTTTCCACGCGCAGACGATGCCTCGCGCGCCACAGCGATTCCATGCCCAGGGCAGCGTCATCCACACGCTGCTGGCGGCGGCGAAGCTGATCCTGCTGGCGCAGAAGAATGGACTCGACGCGGACGCGGGCGAAGGCGCTCGACGCCTGCATGATCCGATAGCGGCAGGCGCGCAGCAGCCGCTGGTCGAGCGCCTGGACACGATCGGCAATGTTGAACAGCGCGGAGGTGACCAGCTCCGCCGCGGCCGAGGGGGTAGGGGCGCGCAGATCGGCGACGAAATCGGCGATGGTGAAGTCCGTCTCATGGCCGACGGCGGAGATGACCGGCAGCTCGGAGGCCGCGATGGATTCGGCGAGGAATTCCGTGTTAAACGGCGCCAGGTCTTCCAGCGAGCCGCCCCCGCGGGCGATGACGATGACGTCGACCTGACGGGTGCGGTTGAAATAAGCAATGCCCGCGGCGACTTCCGCGGCCGCCGCTTCTCCCTGCACCACCGCGGGATAGAGCAGGACCTGCAGCCCGGCATGGCGGCGGCTCACGATGTTCAGGAAGTCGCGGATCACAGCCCCGGAGGGAGAGGTCACAATGCCCACGCAGTGCGGGAACGGCGGCAGCGGCTTCTTGCGGGCGGGATCGAAGAGGCCGCGCGCCTCGAGGCGCTGGCGCAGCTGCTCGAAAGCCATTTGCAGCGAGCCGGCGCCCACCGGCTCGAGGAATTCGGCCACCAGCTGCAGTTGTCCCCGCTGCTCGAAGATGGATACTTTGCCGCGCAGCAGCACGTGCAGGCCGTCGGCCGGTTTCAAGCGCAGCAGCGACGCCTGGCGGCGGAAAAGCACCGCGGAGAGCTGCGCTTCGCCGTCCTTCAGTGTGAAGTACACGTGGCCGGAGGGCGCCGCGCGCAGGTTGGAGATTTCGCCTTCGACCCACAGGTCGCCGTACTCGCGCTCCACCTGCTGGCGTACCTCGCTCACCAGCTCGCCGACGTTCCAGATGCGGCGCCCCGGGGGCGTGGGGGCGGCCTCAAACGAGAAGCCAAGCTGCCGCTCGGGCTGGGGTATGCTGCTCATCAGGCTGAGTATAAGGCGGCGCGGATTTGAATTCAGGCGCGCGCACACAGATAATGGGCGAATCCCAATCGTCCGAGGATGACCTGATATGCGACGCCTCGCTGTTGTTGTGGCTGGAACGTTATTTGCGCTTACGGCTGCTGCGCAGAGCTTTACCCTCGAGCAGGTGATGAGCGCTCCCTTCACATCGGAACTGCAGGCGTCCCCCGCTGGCGGGGGGTTCCTGTGGATCGCGAACCAGGAAGGCAAACGCAATATCTGGGTCGCGGAGAAGAGCGGCTCCGCCTATACCGTCCATCGGGTAACCAGCGATGACGCGGACGACGGCATCGATATTGGGGACATCGTATGGACGCCCGACGGCGAGAAGATCGTCTACTCGCGCGGGGGGGATTACGAATTTCCCGAGAAGCCGGCGGCGAATCCGGCGCTGCTGCCCCAGGGCGTCGAAGAAGATGTCTACATTGTCGGCGTGCGCGGCGGCGACACCCGCGAGCTGGGCCCGGGTCGCATGCCCGAGGTTTCTCCGGACGGCGCCACCGTCGCCTTTCTGGACAAGGATCAGATCTGGACGGTGGATCTGCGCGATCCCAACGCGAAACCGGTGCAACTGCTCCACGAGCGCGGCCGCCTGGATTCGCTGCTCTGGTCCCCGGATGGAAAATATCTCGCCTTCACCACCAATCGCGGGGATCATGCCTTTGTCGCGGTCTACTCATTCCCCGAGAAGGCCCTTCGCTATCTCGATCCGTCGACGGAAATCGATCGCGATCCGGTATGGTCGCCCGACAGCCGCCATGTCGCGTTCGTGCGGATTCCCCCCGACACCTCGGGGGTGAGCTTTAAGCCCCGGCGCGAGGCGGTGCCGTGGACCATTGATGTGGCCGATGTGGCGACCGGCGAGGGGCATGAGATTTGGCGGGCGCACACCGGCCCGGGCAGCGTGTTTCATGACACCGAGGCCGACCGGCAACTCTACTGGACAGCCGGCGATCACATCGTCTTTCCATGGGAAGGCACGGGCTGGGTCCACCTGTATTCCCTTCCCGCGAGCGGAGGCACGCCGTCGGAGCTGACGCCCGGCGACTTCGAAGTGGACTACGTGGCCTTCAGCAAGGATCGGAAAACCCTGGTCTACTCGTCGAACCAGGTCGTGGACGATCCGAAGGACATCGACCGCCGGCACTTATGGGAAGTGGATGCCGATGGCGGATCGCCGCGCGAGTTGACCCACGGGAGCGGCCTGGAAGTCATCCCGGTCATCGCGCCGGATGGAACCATTGCCGTGCTCCGCTCCGATCCGCGCCTGCCGCTGCGGCCGGCCGTGGTGGCCGGCAACGGCACCATGGACGACCTGGCGCCGCAGATGATTCCCGCGGATTTCCCGGCGGACAAGCTCGTGGTGCCCCGGCAGGTGATCCTCTCCGCGGCCGATGGGATGAAGATCCACGGTCAGCTGTTCCTGCCGGCGTCGGCGGAGGACGGCAGGCGCCATCCGGCGATCGTGTTCTTCCACGGCGGATCGCGCCGGCAGATGCTGCTGGGCTGGCACTACATGGATTACTACTCCGATGCCTACGCCGAGAATCAGTATCTGGCGAGCCTCGGGTACATCGTGCTCTCGGTGAACTACCGCAGCGGCATCGGCTACGGACTCGATTTCCGCGAGGCGCTGAACTACGGCGCGGCCGGCGCCAGCGAGTTCAACGACGTGCAGGGCGCGGGTCTCTATCTGCGCAGCCGCGCCGATGTGGACGGCGCGGAAATCGGCGTGTGGGGCGGAAGCTACGGCGGCTACCTCACCGCCCTCGCCCTGGCGCGAGCCTCCGACTTGTTCGCCGCGGGCGTGGACTTTCACGGCGTCCACGACTGGAATCTGGAGCTGACCAACTGGGGGCCGTATAACCCGAATGCCGATCCGAACGCTGCCCGCATTGCGTGGGAGTCGTCCCCCATGGCCAGCGTAAAAACGTGGCGCTCGCCGGTCCTGCTGATGCAGGGCGACGACGATCGCAACGTACAGTTCGCCAACACCGTGCGGCTGGCGGCGGCGCTGCGCGCACAGGGAACGCCGTTTGAAGAGCACGTCTTTCCGGACGAGATTCACGGCTTCCTGCTGCACAGCTCGTGGATGACCGCCTACTCGCTTGAGGCCGACTTCTTCAACCGGCATTTGATGGGCAAGACTCACTAAGACGAAGGGTTCAAGGATGAAAAACAGAGCGGGCATGGGACTGGCGGTGCTGGTTCTGGTGGCAGGTGTGCTGATCGGAACCCATCGCGTGGCCGGGCAGGAAACCATCATTGCCATCCGCCATGGAGAGAAGCCGCCAGCCGGGCTGGGACAACTGGATTGCCAGGGCCTCAATCGGGCGCTGGCTCTGCCAAAGGTGCTGCTGCCGCGCTTCGGCAAGCCGGATGCGATCTTCGCGCCCGATCCCGCCCAGGTGGTGAACGACCGCAGCAGCCAGGACTACTCGTACGTGCGGCCGCTGATCACGATTGAGCCGACAGCCATCGAGCTGGGCATGCCGGTGAACGCGCAGATCGGCTTTAAGGACATTGCGAAGCTCCAGGCCGCGGTGACGGCGCCCCAGTATGCCCACGCGCGGATCTACATTGCCTGGGAGCATGGGATGCTGAACCGGTTCGCGCAGCAGATGCTCACCAGTTACGGGGACGATCCGTTCGCGGTGCCGGACTGGCCGAACAGCGATTACGACCGGATCTACATCTTCACCATCACCCAGGGTCAGGGCAAGCCGAAGCTGGACTTCAAAATCGAGCATGAAGGTCTGGATGGAAAGCTCAGCGACACCTGCCCGGGCCCGGCGCAATAGGCGGAATGCCGATGGAGATCACCGGGCGGGACGCGCTGATTGTCGTTGACGTCCAGAACGACTTCTGTCCGGGTGGAGCGCTGCAGGTTCCGGGCGGCGACGCAGTCATTCCGGTCATCCTGCAGATTGCGCCGCGGTTTGAACACCTTATGCTGACCCAGGACTGGCACCCGCCAGGGCATTGCTCGTTTGCGTCGAGTTATCCCGGTAAGAAGGTCGGGGAAAGGGTGACCGTCGCCGGCCGCGAGCAGCAACTGTGGCCGGATCACTGCGTCCAGGGGACGCCGGGCGCCGAGCTTCATCCTGGGCTGCGGCTGGATCGGGCGGAGCTGATTCTGCGCAAAGGATTTCGGAAGGAA
>JBAUGH010000645.1:0-5834 GCA_049679565.1 Acidobacteriaceae bacterium | reverse complement strand
GAAGGAAGCGGCGCGGGTGGCGCGGATGCTGTTGCGGGCGGGCTTTGGGAGCGGGACCATCTTCAAAATCCTGAAGCAGTGGGATACGGGGGACGAGACGCTCCAGGCGCTGGAAGGGGAAGAAGCGGAATTCAGGGATTAGAGAGCCCGATTCAGAGAGCGGGGATCAGAAGAGCCAGTAGCCGGTAGCGTGTAATTTGTCAGTATTGCGGAGGAACAGAGCTGCTGCTGTTCGATCTTTGTCAGGTGCGGGGCGGTTTGCTGTAATCATCGAGAGACGATCGATTCGCGAAGCTCTGCGCGATCCCCGAGAGAATTTTCATGCCGGTTTTTGCTTTGCTCAGTGCGCTGGTTTGCCTGGCGGCGGCGTTCAGCCTGCTGAGCCGGAGGTTTCTGCCGCTGCCCACGCCGGTGGGAGTGATGCTGCTGTCGCGGGCCAGCTCCATGGTGGTGGCGGTGGTGGGGCGGGCGGTGCCGGGGCTGCACGCGCGGGTAGCGGCGGTGATGAGCCACATCAACTTCTCCGCCGTGGTGCTGCACGGGATGCTGGCGTTTCTGCTGTTTGCCGGCGCGCTGAAGCTGAACCTCAGGGATCTGGCGAAGCAGAAGGCGGCGGTGGGCTCGCTGTCGATTCTGGGCACGTTTCTGTCGACGGCGATCGTCGCGGCGCTGCTGAAAGTGATCCTGTCGCTGACCGGATTCCACGCCACCTTCGTGCATTGCCTGTTGTTTGGGGCGCTGATTTCGCCGACCGATCCGATTGCGGTGCTGGAGATGCTGCGGCGGGTGGGCGCGCCGCGGAGCCTGGAGGCGCAGCTGGCGGGCGAGTCGCTGTTCAACGACGGCGTAGGCGCGGTGTTATTTGTCACCGTGCTCAGCACATTTGCGCAGGGGACGCGGCCTTCGGTGCTGAACTTCACCGTCCTGCTGCTGGTGAAGGCGGGAGGCGGGATCGCGCTGGGGCTGGCGGCGGGCTATTTCGTCTACCGGCTGCTGCGCTCGGTGGACAGCTACCGGACAGAAGTGCTGCTGACCCTGGCGCTGGCCATGGGCGGCTATGCGCTGGCGGATGTGCTGGGGCTGTCGGCGCCGCTGGAGGCGGTGGCGGCGGGGCTGGTGGTGGGGGGAAGGGCGCGGAACCTGGCCATGTCGGAGGAGACGCGGGAGTCGGTGGACGATTTCTGGGAGCTGGTGGACGCGATCATGAACGTGATCCTGTTCCTGCTGCTGGGCCTGGAGATGCTGGCCATGCCGTGGAGCCCGACGTATGTGTGGGCCGGACTGCTGGCGATTCCGGTGGTGCTGGGGGCGCGGTGGCTGAGCGTGGGCGCGTCGCTGGGGGTGGTGCGGGCGTTCCACAAACCGGCGCGCGGAGCGATGAGCGTGCTAACGTGGGGCGGCCTGCGCGGGGGGCTGGCGGTGGCGCTGGCGCTGTCGCTGCCGGCGACGACTGCGCACAACCGGCTGATCGCAATCACATATATCGTGGTGATTTTTTCCGTGGCGGTGCAGGGGCTGACGATGGGGCGGCTGCTGGAGAGGCTGGGACTGGCGGGAGTTCCGCAGCCGGTCTCGCCGGGCGCGTAGGAGCGAGCGGGTCAGAATGCCGGGCGGCAACAGGTGTGGAAGAGCGCGGCGGCGTGGTATTCTTCAGCGTTTATGAGCGAGCGAACAACGCCGATTCGGGTGCTGGTAGCGAAGCCGGGGCTGGACGGACACGACCGGGGCGCCAAGGTGATTGCGCGGGCGCTGCGCGATGCGGGCATGGAAGTGATTTACACCGGGCTGCGGCAGACTCCGGAAATGATCGTCAATGCGGCCCTCCAGGAGGACGTGGACTGCGTGGGGCTGAGCATTCTGTCGGGCGCGCACAACTCGATTGTGCCGCGGGTGACGGCGATGCTTCGGGAGCGCGGGGCAAGCGACATTCTGGTGGTGTTGGGCGGAACCATTCCCGAGCAGGACATCGCTTCGCTGAAGGAGCGGGGCGTATCGGCGGTGTTCGGGCCGGGCACGTCGCTGGAGGCGGTGGCGCGATTCATCCGGGAGAACGTGAAGGAAAAGGGATTGGAAACAGCGGTCAGCGGATAGAAAAGCGGGCTGACGGCCAGCTGAAAACCAGCTGACTTCCGGCCAGGAAACAGCAAGAGTCCGGGATCAGCTTTGCCGGCGGGAGCCGGCGGGATGATCCAGCTCGCCGGCGGCCATGTTGACTTCCTTTTCGCAGACCTGGCGGATTTGCTCGAGCAGCTGCTGCGGATTGTAGGACGAGACGTGGTGCTGCTCTCCGCCGCACGGCTCGTATCCGGTGGGCGAAACAGTGACGATGGGGATGTGAGTCCGGATGGAGCGAAGGCGCTCGATGAGCTGGCGACAGGTCATGCCCTGGACTTCGGTGTCGAGCACGATGCCGTCCACATTGGGATAGCGGGCGAGCGTCTGGATGGCTTCTTCGGCGCCGTACGCGGTGATCACGTTGAGCAGAGCGGTTTCAATGACCAGCTTGCGCGCGGAGATGCTGCCTGGGTATTGCTTGTCGATGACGAGGAAACAGGGACGGACCATTCTTTAGTGAGATGCGGGGCGTCGCGGCGGGGCGGCCTGGTTGTCAACCGGGGCCGCGGGGGATGGCGCAGCCGACAAAAAGCGATAAGCCCCTCCAGCCGACGGCGGG
The DNA here is from genome assembly GCA_049679565.1 of Acidobacteriaceae bacterium. Classification (GTDB taxonomy): domain Bacteria; phylum Acidobacteriota; class Terriglobia; order Terriglobales; family Acidobacteriaceae; genus Palsa-343. Next base: position 3,160 of record JBAUGH010000645.1, on the reverse strand, counting down.
CCTGAATGGGGCGCGGCCCTGGTCGGTCTGGTTTCAGGCGCGATGCTTCCAGCCGGCGGCCATGCGCTCTTTGAGGATGCATCGGTCCATGACGACGTGGATGCCGGCGGCTTCGGCCCGAGCCGCGGCCTGCGGGTGGACGACGCCTTCCTGCAGCCAGAGATATGGAATTTTGAGGCGGATCACGTCGTTGACGATCGAGGGGACATGCTCGGGGGCGCGGAAAACGTTCACAAGGGTGATGTCGGCCCCTTCCGTCTTGAGTGCGGAGACGGCGCTGTCCAGATCGGGATAGGCTTTCTCGCCCAGGCTCGCCTCGATCTGCGGGTTCACCGGGACGATGCGGTAGCCCTGGGATTGCATAAAGCGGGAGACGCCATAGCTGGCGCGGCCTTCGCGATTGGTGAGGCCAACAACGGCGATGCTGCGGACAGTCTCCAGGATTTCGCGGATGGTCGCGGGTTCGTTCATTCCCTGATTCGATGCGCGACTAGTAGTTCACGATCCTGGCAAAGGATTGCGGGTCGAGGCTGGCTCCGCCGACCAGGGCGCCGTCGATCTCGGCTTCGGCCATGAGGGCGGTGGCGTTGTCGGGCTTGACGCTGCCTCCATAGAGGATGCGCAGGGCGTCGGCGACGGGCTGCCCGAGGAGCTTCGCTACCTCGTCGCGGATGATCTGGTGGGCGTTGGCGGCGATTTCGGGCGTCGCCGTTTTGCCGGTGCCAATCGCCCAGACCGGCTCGTAGGCAATGACGATCGGCGGGGCGGTGGACGGGGTGATGCCCGCAAGGACGCCGCGCGTCTGGCGGAGGAGCACTTCGGCGGTCTTGCCGGATTCGCGCTCGGCCAGCACTTCGCCCACGCAGACGATGGGGATGAGCTCGTGGTGGAGAGCGGTCTGGAGTTTCTTGTTAATCAGCGCATCGGTTTCGCCGAAGTACTGGCGGCGCTCGGAGTGGCCGAGGATGACGTGGGTTGCGCCGATGGCCTTGAGCATCAACGGTGAGGTTTCGCCGGTGTACGCGCCCTCCTCAGCAAAGTGCATGTTCTGGGCGCCGACGGCGACGCCGGAGCCGGTGGCCGCGGCGATGACCACCGAGAGCGAGGTGAAGGACGGGCAGACGACGATCTCGTCGCGGTCGTGATTGGCGACCTGGGCGAGGAAGCCCTTCATAAAGTCCTGCGCCTGAGCGGGGGTTTTATACATTTTCCAGTTGGCGGCGATGAGCGGTTTGCGCGGCATGGTGAGCAGGACTCCTCCGCTTGTGATTGTAGAGGAGCAGGCGAGGAGGGACGGTGACAGCCGGCACAGAGATCAGCGAAAGGCAGGCGAGAGCCCAGCCAACAGCCGGCGCATGCCGGGCGGAGCAGCGCCATCCGCCACGGCTCGTTTCACTGGCTCGCGACCGGCGCCACCGCCAGCCCCGAAGTGCCGTTGTTCGTGGCGGTGCTGTAGGGGGAACCGCTCGCCGCAGTTGGAACGCCCTTGACCACGTGGTAGGCGTACACCATCCCACTCGTCCGATCGATCGCGTACAGATTGCCGGAGTTGTCCCATTCCACCTGTTGCGCGCCATTGGGTACGGGGACTGTGGCAGTGGAGGTCAGCGTGCCGCTGCTGAGGGAGAGGATCTCGATCCCGGTGCTGCCGGGCACCGCGACATACGTGCCTGTGGGATCGAATGCAGAGGAATCATTCACGCTGCCGACCGTCGCGGTGGGCATGTTGGCGGCGGTGCTCGACGTGGCCAGCGTGCCGTTGGCGGCGATGGTGTAGAGCGCCAGTTGCGCCGAGCCCGCATCGCTCAACCCATTGTTCGTCGACAACTCCAGGGGGATCACCAGAAAACCGTTGCCGGAAGCAGCGGCGCCGGCCGGGCAGTAATCGTATTGGGTCGATACCGGCAGGGCGGCGTCGGGATCGAACCAGGTCAGCGCGCCGCTGCCGGATCGGGTGTAGGCATAGACCAGGGGCGTGCCCCGATAGCAGCCGGCGCCATACGCATAGGAATCGTTGCTGGTGAAGGTGAGCTGCGGATCGGTGACCAGCGGGCCGCCGTTGGCCGACCCTATGGTGGTGAGGCTGCCATCCGACTGCACGTCGAAGGCGTCGTAGGTGTAATTCGCCACCCCGAGAACTTCGCTGTAGAACGACTTGCCGGCCGCGTCCATGAAGGCGGTGGCCGGTCCATTCGCGTCGCCCACAGACGACACCCTGGTGAGCGCGCCGTTGCTGCCGATTGAGTAGGAGACGATGCTGCTGGCGGTGGTGTCCACAGCGAAGAGGTCGGCGCCGTTGGCGGCGATCGCGCCGATGCCTGTGGCTGCAAAGGGCGAGCCGGAAACGGGTGTCAGGCTTCCATCCGCCGCAGCCGCGAATTCATAGATCACGTTGCTGGTCGGATTGGAGACATAGACGTAAGCGACGCTGCTGCTGCCCGAACCGGAACCGGAACCCGAGCCGCTGCCGGAGCCTGATCCGGAGCCGGATCCGGAGCCGCTGCCGGAGCCTGATCCGGAGCCTGTCCCGGTGGGGGATCCTGTGCCGCCGGCCGAACCGGAGCCGCCGCTGGCTGAAGTTTGGTTTGAAGGATTGTTCCCACACCCAATCGCCGGGCTGAAGAACGCGGCCACGCAAACAGACGTGAAGAGGAGAGTCAGAGAACGCAGACGGGGCTCCACAGAACACCTCCCGGCGAACCGATGAGTGATCCGATGGGAGCTGCTTCCCCCGCGTTGCTTATATTCATATTGGATTACTGATAAACATAGTAACCATCGCAGCATGCGGGGCCTGCGACTGGTTCTGCGGAGCCTGCGGCGATCGGTTAGTTCTGTGGAACCGTCAGGACCTTCCTCGGCGCCGGCTGCGCGTCGGGATTCGCCCCACTCCCATCGACCGCCTGGGCCATCGACGTCAGCTCCGACTTCCGGTACATCGGCGCGCTCACGTAGCCGTGAATGTGATCCTTCGTGATGCTGTTGATGATCACCTGGATCGGCTGCTCGCTGTCCGGCTCGTAGAACATCACCGGCTGGTCCAGGTTCACGTGCTTCTGCGACAGCTCGCGGTCGTCCACCATCAGCTGCAGGTCGGCGTACTGATGTTTCAGGTTCGCTTTCCGCAGGCTGACCCCCACCGGCCCCTCCTTGCTGTATT
>JBAUGH010000644.1:0-1579 GCA_049679565.1 Acidobacteriaceae bacterium | reverse complement strand
CGCTCAGGGCAGGCTATTCGACTTGCGTCTGAATTGACTGTTGCGCCCAACAGCGGGCGCAACAAATTCGGATGCTTCGCTCAGGATGTCATTTGTTTTTTGATTCGGGTGGTGGTTCGGGGGGTTGCGAGAGCACGTGCAGGTCCCTGTTCGACTCGTTCGCCAGCGCGAACTCGCTCAGGGCAAGCTATTCGACTTGCGTCTGAATTGTTCCAGCGCGCAAACGGCGCGCGCTGGAAATTCGGATGCTTCGCTCAGGATGACATTGGTTTTTTGATGGGCTGTTGCCGGGCGCGAGGCGCGGGCAGACACCTGTGTCCCAACTCCAGGGACTTGGGGCACCCGGATTCGTTACTGGAGAGGGAGTTGGAGGTCGGGGTCGGCGTCGGTGTCGGGGGCGGTGGGGCGGGAGGCGAATTCTCGTTCGATGCGGTCGTTGATGCCGGCTTGCGCGAATTCCGAGGCTACCCGGATGCCGTTCATGATGGCCTGGTCGTTGGACGATCCGTGGCCGATGATGCAGACTCCGCGTACTCCCAGGAGCGGCGCTCCTCCATATTCGGAGGGATCGAGGCGGCGGCGGAAGGCGTTGAAGGCTTTGCGGGAGAGCAGCGCTCCCACCTGAGCCGTGACGGTTTGGTTGAGCGAGGCCTTCAGCATCTCGCGCACCAGGCGGCTCATGCCTTCGGAGGTTTTGAGGGCGACGTTGCCGACGAATCCGTCGCACACGATGACGTCGCAGTTGCCGTTGTAGATGTCGCGGCCTTCGACGTTTCCAATGAAATTGATAGGGAGTTTCTTGACCAGCGGTGTGGCCTCGCGGGTGAGGTCGTTGCCCTTGCCGTCTTCTTCGCCGACCGAAAGGATGCCGACGCGGGGGCGGGGAATGCGGAGAACGGAGCGGGCGTAGAGCTCGCCCATGATGGCGAACTGCTCGAGGTTGGTGGGCTTGCAGTCGACGTTGGCGCCGACGTCGAGCAGGACGCAGGGGGTTCCGGAAAGGGTGGGCATGACGACGGCGAGGGCGGGGCGATCGACGCCGGGGAGGGCTCCAAGGACCATTTTGGCGGTGGCCATGCCGGCTCCGGTATTGCCGGCGGTGAAGAAGCCGAGAGCCTTCTTCTCCTTGACCATTTTGAGGCCGATGCGCATGGAGCTGTTGCGCTTGGTGCGGACGGCGTGGGCGGCTTTCTCGTCCATGCCGATGAACTCGTCGGCGTGGACGATGGCGATGGGGAGGCGCGCGAAGCCGAGAGCCTGGTTGAGGCGCGGGCGGAGAAAAGGCTCAGGCCCGACGAGATGGACGCGGACGGCGAGGTTGCGGCAGGCAAGAATCGCGCCTCGAATTTCAGGCTCAGGAGCTTTGTCGGAGCCCATGGCGTCGAGGACGATGTCGGTGAGCATGCTTGCGGCGGTTACTTGGATTCCTTGACTTCGAGGACTTCGCGGTCCTTATAGTAGCCGCATTTGGGGCAGGTATGGTGCGGGCGCTTGCGCTCGTGACAATTGGGGCACTCGGAGAGGGCGGGTCCGCTGATGGCGTCGTGGGCGCGGCGAAGGGAAGTGCGCCGTTTGGAGT
>JBAUGH010000643.1:0-14218 GCA_049679565.1 Acidobacteriaceae bacterium | reverse complement strand
GCCTACGAGAAATCCTTTTCCACCTGTAAAACTGCTCTATCGGGCTGCGAATGTCAAATTGCACCGCGCCGATCGAGGTTCACGTCCCGGAGAGCCCTCTTCACTCAGGCAGCCGCACACCATCGCGCTGGCTCGAGAGATACGCTGCCTCGACCACCCGCATCGTGTCGAACGCCGACTCCACGCTCGTCGGCAATTCGGTTGCTTCGCCGGCGGCATACGCCTGCAGCGAGCCCATGGAGCCGGCAAAGGCATCGATGAACCAGCTTCCGGAGAGCGGGATGTCGGTCCACGGACCGCCTCGCCGGGCGAATCGCAGGGTGTCCGGCTTCCCCACCGGGTAATCCAGATTCACTCCCATGGTCGCTTCGATTGCGCCTTCGGTGCCCTCCCAGCGCACGCGGCTGATCTGGTCGGCGGCGAAATCGTTGCTGTGATGGGTCGCGATCAGCACCCGCTGCCACTCGCCGTAATCCAGCAGGATGGTGCTCTTCGTCGCGGCCAGCGAAGGCGTCCGCGGATTGCGCACCGTCTTCGCCAGCACGCGCTCGGGATTGCCCAGCCATGCGCGCGCCAGATCGATGTAGTGAATGCTGTGATAGAGAATCTCCAGCCGAGGCGCCTTCGCCAGGAACGTCCAGAGATCCCATGGCGTAAAAACATCGACCAGCACCTGCATCTCGTGGAGCTGACCGATCAGGCCGGCGCGGGCAAGGCAGCGCGCCGCCAGCATCGCGGGCGCCCAGCGCAGCTGGAAATTCACCGCCGCCATGAGACGTTTGCTGCGGCACAGGCTGAGGATCGCGCGCGCCTCTTCCAGCGTCTCCCCCATGGGCTTCTGGATCAGAACGGCGGAGCCATCCGGAACATCGAGCAGCACGCGGCGAATCGCGCTCGCAGGCACAGCGATATCGAAAACCGCATTGCGCGGCGAGCGGCGGATCGCCTCTGCGATGGACTGGGTGGCCAGGGGAACGCCGAACTCAGCCGCCAGCGCACCCGCGCGCTCCAGATCCAGATCGACGAGCGCCGCGACCGGAAACCCCGCTTTGCGATACGCGGGCAGATGGGCGGCGCGGACGATGCCGCCGGAACCGACGCACAGGATCGGGCGCGGCTCGCAAGGACGCGGCATCGTGCCGCGAGCGACGACTTCAGAAATTTCGACAGGCTGCATCGCACCTCACCAGGAGCCCACACGCGCCGTCCACAAGAATAGCGCCTGCAGGTCCCGCCGGATTCCGCCGAGAGCGCGCCTCGGCCGCACTCTCGCGAAACCTCGCGAACCCCGCTGCCCCCTCATGTAGCATGTCTGCATTCCACAGGCCGGGGCTGCGCCGGGTTTCGCGCACCCGCCCCGCGCAAGGAGACGACGTTCGTGAGGCTGTTCGAAGGCATTCGACCGATTCGCCGCGACGGCTTCTTCCGCGACCTCCGCGCCGGCATCACGCTGGCCGCCATGAATATCCCTCAGGCCCTGGGCTATACCCGCATCGCCGGCATGCCCGTGGTCACCGGCCTCTACACGCTGCTGTTGCCGCTGGCCGCCTTCTCCGTCTTCGGCTCCTCGCGCTTCCTCGTGGTCGCCGCGGACTCCGCCACCGCCGCCATCCTTGCCGGCGGCCTCGCCCCGCTCGCCCCCTTTGCCAGTCCTCAGTATGTCGCGCTCGCCGGATGGGTGGCTCTCCTCACGGCCGCCTTCCTGCTGCTCGGGCGCTTATTCCGCCTGGGCTTCATCGCCGACTTCCTCTCCCAGACGGTCCTCGTCGGATTCCTCACCGGCGTCGGTTTTCAGGTCGGCATCGCTGTCCTCGGCGAAACTCTCGGACTACCGGTTACCTCCCACCGAACCCTCGTCCAGCTCGTCGAAGTCATTCGCGAATTGCCGGCTCTCCATCTGCCCACGCTGCTGGTTTCTCTCGCTGTTCTGGCTATCGTTCCGGGACTCGAACGCTTCGCTCCCAAAATCCCCGGCGCCCTCATCGCCGTCGTGGGCGCTACAACCGCCAGCGCATTGTGGAACTTCTCCGCCCGCGGCGTCGCCACCGTCGGTCCCGTTGCCGGCGGTCTGCCTCATCCCGGCCTCACTCTGCTTGCCTGGAATCAGCTGCCGCCGCTCATCCTCATCGCAGGCTCCTGCGCCATCATGATCGTCACGCAGAGCGCCGCCACCGCCCGCATCTTCGCTATCCGCCATCAGCAAAACGTCAACGAGAACCAGGACCTCATCGGGCTCTCCGCGGCCAACGCCGCCGCCGCCCTGACCGGAACCTTCGTCGTCAACGGCAGCCCCACGCAGACCGCCATGGTTGAAACGGCCGGCGGCCAGAGTCAGATCGCGCAGCTTGCCACCGCGGGCGTGGTCGCCTGCGTCCTCCTCTTTCTCACCGGACCGCTCCGCTATCTCCCCCTCTGCGTGCTGGGGGCACTCGTCCTCCTCGTCGCCATTCATCTCATCGACCTGCGCGGGCTGGTGAGTATCCGCCGCGAGAGTCCCGGTGAGTTCGCCGTCGCCCTCATCACTGCCATCACCGTCATCGCCGCCGGCGTCGAGCAGGGCATCGTTCTTGCGATGGTGCTGTCCCTGCTGCGCATTGTCCGCCACAGTTATCGCCCCCACACCGGTGTGGTGGTCCCGGACCAGAACAAGACGTGGAAGATCATCCCCGTGGCTCCCGGCGTTGTCAGCGAGCCGGGATTCGTCCTCTACCGCTTCGGCGCCGCGCTGTTCTACGCCAACGCCGGCCGCTTTGCCGATGAGATTCTCACCCTCGTTGGCCCGCAGCCCTCACCCGTGCGCTGGGTGGTCGTCGATGGGGAGGCCATGGCAAATATCGACTACTCCGCTTCCCGCGTCATCATGCGGCTCGCTGCCCACCTTGCTGAGATGAATGTGGCGCTCGGGTTCGCTCGCCTGCCCGGCCCAGCGCTCGCCGACTTCGACCGCCATCACCTCACCCGGGTCATCGGCCCATCCATGCTCTTCGATCGCCTGCACGATTCGCTGGATGCGTTTGAAGCTGCCCGAGCCGTGCGCTAGCTGCATCAGGTCTTCTTCCGCCGTCCAATGGACGGCGCATCGCATCCAAGAAGGTGTTGCCAACAATTTTGTCCTCGGCGTGCCGTGTTTGCGCCTGCGCGCGCGCCCTTGCAACAATACTTAGCGAACCAATTTCCGTCTGGAGGAATGCAAATGCAACTCGGCATGATCGGCCTGGGCCGCATGGGGTCCAATATGGTGCAGCGCCTGCTCAAGGCCGGTCACCAGTGCGTCGTCTACGACACCCATCCGCAGGCGATGCAGGAGCTGGCCGCCAAGGGAGCGGCAACCTCCACCAGTCTGCAGGAGTTCGCGCAGAAACTCACCGCTCCGCGCGCCATCTGGATGATGGTTCCGGCCGCCGTCGTCGATTCCGTGCTGGCTTCGCTGCAGCCGGTTCTCGCTTCCGGCGACATCGTCATCGACGGCGGCAACTCGTATTACCACGACGACATTCGCCGCGCCGCCGAGCTGAAGACCAAGGGCATCCACTACGTCGATTGCGGCACCAGCGGCGGCGTCTGGGGCCTGGATCGCGGCTACTGCCTGATGATCGGCGGCGAGGAGTCCGTCGTCCAGCACCTCGACCCCATCTTTAAATCCCTTGCCCCGGGTGTAGGCTCGGTCGCCCGCACCACAGGACGCACCGGCGCGCCTTCGCCCGCCGAGAACGGCTATTACCGCTGCGGCCCCAATGGGGCCGGCCACTTCGTCAAGATGGTGCACAACGGCATCGAGTACGGCATCATGGCCGCCTTTGCCGAAGGCCTCAACATCATCAAGAACGCCAACGCCGGCAAAGCCAAGCAGGAGGTGGACGCCGAGACCACGCCCCTGCGCCACCCCGAGCTCTACCAGTACGACATCAACGTTGCGGAAGTAGCGGAAGTGTGGCGCCGCGGCAGCGTGATTGGCTCGTGGCTGCTCGATCTCACCGCTGCTGCCCTGCGCGAGAATCCCGAGCTGGCCAAGTTCGCGGGCCGGGTCTCCGACTCCGGCGAAGGCCGCTGGACCGTCCAGGCCGCTATCGACGAAGGGGTCGCCGCGCCGGTCATCAGCTCAGCCCTTTTCTCCCGCTTCGTCTCGCGGGGCAGCGATGAGTATGCCGATCGCCTGCTCTCTGCCATGCGCTACGAATTTGGAGGCCACCTGGAGAAGGCCGCAGCCAAAGCCGGAGGCGATTAGAAGTTTCGCGGCACCGCCCCCGTTTGCTTGTCCGATGGCTGCGTATCGGGAACGATCGGGTCGATCCACGGCCCGTCGTTCCCGATCAGCTGCCCGGCTTCCTCCGGTCCCCATGTTCCCGGCAGATAGGAATACACCGGCGTGACGTTGCCCAGGATCGGCTCCACCACCCGCCACTGCGCTTCGACCATGTCCTGGCGGGAGAACGATTCGGAGTTGCCGCGGCTGGCATCGCCCAGCAACCGCTCATACGGCGGCATATCGTTCGCTGCCTGGCGATGCAGGTCGAGCTCGACATCCCGGCCCACCATCCGCTCGCCCGGAATCTTCACGCGCACGCCCATCCCGATGGCAAAGTCCGGGCTGATGCGAATCCGCATATGCGAGGAACTGGCCGGCACCAGCTCGCCAAAGCACTCCCGCGGCGGACGCTTGAACTGCACCGTAGCCTCCGTGCAGGTCACCGGCAGCTCCTTGCCCGCGCGAATGTAAATCGGCACGCCCGCCCACCGCCAGCTGTCGATGTGCAGCCGGATCGCCACGAAGGTCTCCACATTCGATCCCGGAGCCACGCCTGGCACCGACCGGTAGCCCTCGTATTGCCCGCGCACCACCGCGTCCGCGCTCAGCGGCCGAATCGCCTTCATCAACTCCGCTTTGCGATCGCGCATTGCATCGTGGTCCTCGCCGGTGGGCGGATCCATGGTCAGGTTCGCCACCACCTGCAGCATGTGATTCTGAACCACGTCCATCAGCGTGCCCACCTGGTCGTAGAAGGCGCCCCGATCTTCGACACCGAAGTTTTCCGCCATGGTGATCTGAATGCTGCGCACGTGATCGCGGTTCCAGATCGGCTCGAATACCGGGTTAGCGAAGCGCATGTACAGCATGTTCTGCACCGGCTCCTTGCCGAGGTAATGATCGATGCGATAAATGTCCTCCTCCGCAAAATACTGGTGCAGCGTGCGGCTCAGCGCCTGGGCTGAAGCGAGATCACGTCCGAACGGCTTCTCCACCACCACCCGCGCGTTGGTCGCGCACCCCGACTTCGCCAGATTCTCCGCTACTGTGCCGAACAGGCTCGGCGGAATCGCCAGATAATGCAGCGGCCGCTGCGCTTCGCCCAGTTGCTGGCGCACCTGGGTGAAGGTGTTGAGGTCGTTGTAGTCGCCATCCACATAGCGCAACAGACCCATCAGCTTCCCGAAAGCCTTCGCATCGATCCCGCCGTGCTTTTCGAGACTGTCTTTCGCGCGCGCTTTCAGCTGCTCCAGCGTCCATCCCGCCTTCGCCACGCCGATGATGGGCAGGTCGAATCCCTCGTCGCCGATGAGCCCCTGCAGGGCGGGAAAAATCTGTTTGTAAGCAAGATCTCCGGTGGCGCCGAGAAAAACCAGCGCATCCGAACGCACATTGGCCATCGCACTCTCCGTCTGGGTTGGATGCCTGGGTGAGAAAACGCGGGCAGGTCTGCAACCGCTCCCGCGCATCGCCTTCCCACTATAGCGGACGCTGGTCCACTCCGAACCACGCGCTGTAGACTCCACTTAGTTTCTCCTGGAGCCCGTCTGGCCACATGAAAACCTGGTGCCTCACTCTCGATCTCGACGACGATCCCGCTCTCATCGAGCAGTACAAGCTCCATCACCGAAACGTCTGGCCGGAGATTCTCCAGAGCCTGCGCGACGCCGGCATCCTCGAGGCCCGCATTTTTCTTCTCGGCACGCGGCTGGTCATGGTCCTTGAAACCGCGGACGACTTCAGCTTCGAAGCTAAAGCAGCCGCGGACGCCGCCAATCCCAAAGTTCAGGAATGGGAGAAGCTGATGTGGAGATTCCAGAGGCCGCTTGCCCAGGCGAAGCCCGGCGAGAAATGGCTGCTCATGGAGCCGATCTTCGAGCTGAATCCTGACGGATACGCCTCTCAGTGAACGGTCAGGTTCACCTTATCCAGCCAGGCATTAAACGGGGTCTGGTTGTAATTGCCGTCCATCTGGAAGGCCACGTTGATCTGCCCCATCGACCAGTCCTGCTGCGCCGGATAGTAGAGGTCCAGCGGATAGGTCGTGCCGTTCACCTGCAGGCTGATGTAATGCACCTGCTGGCCCACCCGTTCCTCGGTCCACACGATGTGCTGCCACTGGTTCGCAGGAAACTTCGGACACTGCACGCTGGTTTTTTCCCATCCGGTGTCGGGCGCGCCGTTCCACACGTCCCACTCTCCGACGCTGGGGTAGTTGCCGTTGAAATTGCACTCGGTTCCCCAGGTCCAGCGGGTGTCGTTGATGGTCTGATTCACATCGAATTCCAGCGCCTGGACCGCATCGGGATTGTCGACCATGACGTAGAAGTCGTAGACAATCTGGGTGGCGCTGTCGCTTCCGCCCAGCGACATCGTATACAGCTCGTTCGAGTAGCCGGTGGGGCCGCCCATGGTAAAGTGCGCCGACGACCCGCTCAGCGACGGGCTGCTCACGTCCTCCGTCATGGTCGATGTCGCCGTGCCGAGCCCCGCCGCACAGAGCTGTCCTGCTCGCGGCGTCGTGGCCCCGTATATCGCCGAGCACGGCTCCCAGTTGGGAATGTTCTGGAAATCGCTCACTACGTCCGACGACGCCGGTCCGGTCACGTTCACTGAAAAGCTGGTGCTCACGTTGTTGCCGTTCTTGTCTGTCGCAATCACTTCCACGTTGTGCTGGCCCGTCGCCATCCAGAAGAGCGCCGTGAACTGGTTGTAGAAGGTGAAGTAATCGGCATTGCCGTCCAGATACACGCGCATATACTCGATCGGCGCTTCGCTCAGGTTCGCCACGGCGGTCATCGTCATGGGCGACGTCACGCTGGCTCCGTTGGCCGGCGACGACACGCAGACCGACCCTGCCGAACTCGACCCGGGTGTTGGCGGAGGAACCGGTGGGGCAGTCGGAAACGACTGCGGCCCTGCTTCCGCCAGGGTCACTGTGGGACACGTCACGTTGCCCGAACCTGATCCCGACCCTGTCCCGCTCCCTGAACCGCTCCCAGTCCCGCTGCCTGAACCACTGGAAGCCATCGAATTACTGGAGCTCCCGCATCCCACCACGAGGAAGGACCAAAGCAGGACCGCTGGCAGCATCGCGGCGGCCAGGGCAAGCAGGCGAAATCGCATAGAGGCACTCCTGAAGGCGTTCTGAAAGAGAGATGCGCCCTGCGGCCGGAATGCTTACTCGATTATTGTCTGGATGGTTAAGATTTCCCCGAAGCGCAATCGCCGGCGGCCCGCCTCATCGAATCGGCAGCCGCCCGCACATTTGTAACCATGGGGGTTACTCTTGTTCGTCAGGTAATGTCCTCGGTGTCGAAAGGCGCTCGCACCGGTACTCCGTGGACCTGGCTCACCAGGTCCCGCACCACGTCTTCCAGCTCCCGCTGGCTCTGCATCACCGCGCTCATGGTCTGCAGCTCGCCGGGATCCTCGATGCGCTCCAGCAGGACCACCGCATGCGCCTGGGCAACATTGTCGGCGCCCAGGCCCTCCGGGGTTTTCGCTTTGATCCCCACATTCGAGGGCACGATCCCCAGCAGTTCCGCCACCCGCTCGCGCATTTCGGCGGCTACCGGCCCGATCTTCGGCTGATCCAGCACCAGGGTCGTGTCCACGTTCACCACCCGATAGCCGGCGTTCTGGATCTCTTCCATCGCCAGGTTGAGAAAGATCGACGAGTCCGCATCTTTCCAGCGCGGATCGCCGGGGGGAAAGAAGCTCCCGATATCTCCCGCCGAGACTGCGCCCAGCAGCGCGTCGGTGATCGCGTGCAGCAGCACGTCGCCATCCGAGTGCCCGGCCAGGCCCTGCGGATGCTCGATCGCCAGGCCGCCGATTTTCAAAGGCACGCCCGCTTTGAACGCATGCGAGTCCCAGCCGTAGCCGATGCGGATGTCCATGGGTGTGTGCTTACAACTTCCCTTCAGGGTATACCAGAGTGCCACTGCCCGGTTGCTGCTCAAAATGCCGCCGTACGCGGCGCGCCTCAGGATTCTCCGCGCTGGGACAGATAAAACTCCGCCAGCTCCAGATCGCCCGGCTGGGTAATCTTCAGGTTCGACGCCGAGCCCGGAACCACGTAGACGGGGATGCCGGCGCGCTCCGCCAGGCTGGCCTCATCGGTTCCCACGAACCCGTCCGCCTCGGCCTCGGCAAAGGCGCGCCGCAGCAATTCGTAGCGAAAGCCCTGCGGCGTCTGCGCCTGAACGATGTACTCCCGGGGAATGGTTGCGGTGATGATCGCGCCGTCCGCGGTGCGCTCGACCTGCTTGATGGTATCCAGCGCGGGCAGCCCCACGATGGCGGCGCCGTGCTTCTCCACCGCCTCAACCACGCGCCGGATCACCGCCGGCTCGATCAGCGGCCGCACCGCATCGTGCACCAGCACGATGTCCGCGGCCTCGCACTCCAGCGTCTTCATCGCGTTCCACACGCTCTCCTGGCGCGAGTCGCCGCCCTCCACCACCCGCACCTGTTCGGCGAACCCGTGCTCGAAGATGTGCGCCGTCAGGCGCTCCATTTCCGTCACCCGGACCGCGACGATCAGTTCGGTCACTTCCTCCACCGCGGCAAACGCGCGCAGCGTGCGGATCAGAATCGGCGTCCCGGCCAGTTCCAGAAATTGCTTGGGAGCCGCATGGCCCGTGTGTCCCGGCGTCATCCGCGTGCCCAGTCCCGCTGCCGGCAAAATCACCAATACGCGCATAGAAAATGGAGTATACCGCAGCGGCGCCATGCTGCGGTGTTAGCGTAAAGTGTTCTCGACCGGGGTTCTCTTCATCCCATCCTGCCGAGGTGTCGCGTCATGCGCAGCGGCGCAGCAAAAATGATTCTCCCTGTGGTCATCGCCTTTTCCGCGGCCGCCCTGGCGTGCTGGCCCGCGCGCCGCGACACGCGTCAGGACATGAGCGTCATCGCGCAAACGCCGCCCATGGGCTGGAACAGCTGGGATTCCTGGGGTATGACCATCGACGAAGCCCGGTTCCGCAGCACCGTCACCTGGTTCCAGCAGAACCTGCAGCGCCTCAGCTGGCAATATGTCGTCATCGACGAAGGCTGGTTCCTCGAGCATCCTGAAAATCCCGCCGGTCACCAGGATCCCAGCCTGTCGGAGGACGCCCTTTATCTGCCCGCGGTCAATCGCTTCCCTTCCGCCGCCAACGGCAAGGGCTTCGGTCCGCTGGCCGCGTGGGTCCACTCGCTCGGGCTCAAATTCGGCATCCACATCGTGCGCGGCATCCCGCGCGAAGCGGTTGCCCGCAACCTGCGGATCGCCCACTCTCATTACACCGCTGCCGAAGCCGCCGACACCTCCGACACCTGCTCCTGGAACTCCGACAATTACGGGGTCCGCAACAACAAGGCCGGCCAGGCGTATTACGACTCTCTGGCCGATCTCTACGCGCGCTGGGGCGTCGACTACCTCAAGGTCGACTGCATCTCCCAGCCATGGAAATCGGCCCAGATCCACATGGTTGAAAACGCCCTGCTGCGGAGCGGCCGGCCCATCGTACTCAGCCTCTCGCCTGGCCCCACCCCGATAGAAGCCGCGGACGACGCCGTGCACAGCGCGCAGCTCTGGCGCATCTCCAACGACATGTGGGATCTGTGGTCCAAACCCGCCGGCGCTCCCTCGTTCCCGCAGGCGCTGCGCGATCAGTTCCCGCTGATCGCGCAGTGGCAGCCGTACGCGGTCCAGGGCCACTGGCCTGACGCCGATATGCTCCCCATCGGCTACCTGGGGCCCCACCCGGGCTGGGGCCAGCCGCGGCAGACCCGCCTGACCCAGGACGAAGTTCGCACCCTCATCACTCTCTGGTCCATCGGCCGCTCCCCGCTCTTCATCGGCACCAACCTGCTCCGCATGGACGCCTTCACGGAATCGGTCCTCACCAATCCCGAGGTTATCGCCGTCGATCAGTACGCTGAAGACAGTCACCCCGTCATCCAGAACCAGAACACCGTCCTGTGGATGGCCTCGGCGCCCCAGCACGCCGGCGACTATGTGGCCATCTTCAACATCTCCGACGCCCCCGAATCGCTCACCTACTCCTGGCAGGATCTCGGCCTGCCTCCCTTCGCCCACCGCCGGGTGCGCGATCTGTGGACGCGCCAGGAGTCCGGCTACACCGATCACATCGATGTCCACCTCGCTCCACATGCCTGCGCCCTGCTGAGAATCCAGCCCCCCGGAGCGTAACTCGACAGGATCGTACCTCAGAGCGCGGCTTTGACCCGGTCGATGCGTTCCACCAGATTCCCTGCCTCGATCGGCACCAGTTCGTAGCCGAGGTCCCGGTAGGTCGTCTCGTGAATCTTCTCGAAACGGGCCGCCTCCTCGAGGGTGATACGCCGGGCCTGGGTCGGCGCCACGAACCCGAGACTGCGAACGAGAAAGACCCGCTTTTCGAAGATGGCCTCCCTCTTCACGCGCTCCAGCTCACCGGCCAGGAAGGGCGAAATGGGGTACCCCAGATAAGCGGCCAGCGCCGCGGTGCACACTGCCGAGCGGTCGTGAAACTGAATCTCGTCGGGCTGATGCGACGCCCGAATCTGCCGCTCTCGTTGCAGATGAGCGATGACGTCGATGAACGACGACCGCATCCACGGTTGATCGGTCCCCTCGGCCTGCGCGACCGCGATCACATCCGTCGCTGCTTCTTCCACTACGCTGAAACCGTCCAGTTCCAGCTGGCGGAGAATCGCTGTCTTGCCTACACCCGGCGCCCCGGTAATAATGAACCTTCGCATCCGTCTCCTCTGGTCTCACGTTTGTTTTCCTGCTGAATTTCGCTCTGACTGCCGCACGGGACGGTTCTCCGGCTTTTTCCATCCTGAGCAACTATAGAAAACACAATAAGATACGGATCGCAACAAGTTTTCTCCAGGTTTATGCAAAACCAGACAACCGTTTCCCACTCGCCGCATCTATACCAACAACACCAGAGGCAACTTCAGGCGTTACCAACCTACCTGGTTGTAGAAACTCTTCCTGTACGACGCTTGCGGCTTTGCCGTGAGTCCCCGCTTTGACCCCCTGGCTTTCCCTCCCATTGCCTCTGAAGCAGGCCCGCTGGAAAGCGGGCCTTTTGCTTTTTGGCGATCCGTCGCAGAGCCGCCGTTCTTTTGCGCCATCCTGGTGATCGGGAATGAGCGCCCTCAGGATCAGCCGATTCCCCCCCCACCAAAAATAAAAGAGGCAGCCTTATCGGCTGCCTCAGAAAGAATTGCAAGTTAGAGCAAACTTCACATCGTTGGGGGAGGGCTGTCTCTTCTAGACCGCGAGCCTTTCAAGCGCCTGGGGTTGCAGGACGGTAAGGGCGGCTCCGTGAATCTGAATCAGGTTGTCGCGCTTCAGTTGTCCGAGCACCCGGGTCACGGTTTCCCGGGTGGTCGCCGTCATGGAAGCGATTTCTTCATGCGTCAGCGGCATCATGCACCGCCCTTTGATTGCGCCTTCCGGAGCCTGCTCCCGGCTCCAGTCGAGCAGCAGGTTCGCCACTCGGCCCGAGGCCGTTGCCGGCAGCGCCAGCCGCCGCACTTCATAGAAGGCCGCCTTGTACTCCTGGGCCACAGCGCGGGCCGCCCGCATGCTCGCGTCCGGGTTGCGGTCCAGAAAGTCCAGCATGGCCTGCCGCCGGATCGTCTTGAGCTTGCACGGCTCTACCGTTTCCGCCGTCACTTCGTACGCCTGCCCGGCCAGTGCCGCCGATAAACCCAGCACCTCGCCAGCCCGCGCAATCTTCAGGATCAGCGTCCGTCCCTCGCGGCTGGTGGCCGACAACTTCACCCGCCCGGAGCACAGAACGTGGACCGATCCGCAGTGATCGCCTTCGCGGAAGATCACCGCTCCGCTGCCAAACTGCACCTGCGTGCCAATCGTGTCGAACTTCGTGAGCGCCGAGTTCTCCATGTTGCAGAAGGGGTGCTTGCCCCGCACCGTGCATTCCAGACAACCTTGGCTGCGATCCATTTGGCTTCTCCTGGGGACTGATGCCCGGACTTAGAGCAAGAGGCGTGCCAAACTCCTTTCGCTTCCTTAGGTGATTCAAATCACAATCTTTAGCGGTTTCAGTACCAATCCAGGTCACCTGCGTCAGAATTGTGCGCTGCGTCACAGCACCGAATCCGCTGCGCCTTTTCGCGCAACCGCTCCCGCTTCTCGGAATCCCGCTGGTCGGGTGGCTGGCTCCCGGCTGGCGGCAGGCTACCGGTTAAAGAACGCCTCCACGTCCCCGATGTTCTGGGTGATCCGGTACGGCGGCAGGCTCTCCAGAAAGATCCTCCCGTACCGCTGCCGCTCCATCCTGGGATCGAGCAGCATCAGCACGCCGCGATCTTCGAGCGACCGGATGAGCCGCCCGAATCCCTGCTTCAGGGTGATCACGGCCGACGGCACCTGATACTCGAAGAACGGGCTCCCGCCCGCTTCCTCGATGGCCCGCATCCGCGCCTGCACCACCGGATCGGTGGGCACCGCGAAGGGCAGCCGGTCCACGATCACGCAGCTCAGCGCCTCCCCCTGCACATCCACGCCCTGCCAGAAGCTCGAGGTGCCGAACAGCACTGCGTTGGGCGTCGCGCGAAACTCCTCGATCAGCGCCTTCCTGGGCGCCGTTCCCTGCAGGAGCAGGGGATAATTGAGCTCCATCAGCAGCCGCTCGTACAGCTCGCGCATCTGGCTGTAGCTGGTGAACAGGCAAAAGGCGCGCCCCCTGGTGATCTCCAGAATCCGCCGAATCCGCTGGGCCGCTTCCTCCTGGAAGTTGGGCTCGCGGGGATCAGGCATCCCCGGCGGCAAATACAAAAGCGCCTGCTGCTGATACCTGAAGTGCGACGGCACCACCAGCTCGCGCGCGTCATCCAGCCCCAGCCGCTTGCGGATATGCCCGAAGCCCTTCTGCACCGTCAGGGTGGCCGAGGTGAGCACCGCGCTCGAGTAGTTTTCGAACAGCAGTTCCCGCAGCAGTTGCGACACGTCGATCGGCGTGGCCTGCAAATGGGTGCTCATCTGCCGCCCGCTGCGGCGCTCCAGCCAGAACACGGTATTCCGGTCCTGCGACTCCATCAGAAACTTCAGTTGCTCGCGCAGGGTCGCGGTGCGCCGCTCCAGCGGCTGCGCCTCTTCCGCTCCCGGAACTCGCTCCAGCTCATTTTCCAGCCGGTTGAGCGCGTTCAGCGTGCCCAGATACACGTCCCCATGGCTCTCCAGGAACGTCTCGCGGTTGTCGAACGGCATCCGCCCCTCGCCCGTCCCCAGGCGCCCAGGCCGCTCGTTCACATGCATGGGCAGCGCCGAAAAGAACAGCCGCGCCCGCTCCCGGATCATCTGCGCCGCCGTGAGCACGTCGGCCTTCAGCTCGCCGCGCGCCCGCAGCAGCGTCTCCACATCCCGGGTCAGATTGTCGAAGTGCAGGTTGCTCAGCCCCACGCCGAAATAGCTCGACGCCACATCTTCCAGCTCGTGCGCCTCGTCGAAGATCACCACGTCAGCTTCCGGCAGCACGCCCACATCGGGAGCCCCGCCCGCGTTTCTCCGGATCTCCATATCCGCGAAAAACAAATGGTGGTTCACGATGACGACATCGCTCTGCGCCGCCTTCCGGCGCATCTCGGTGATGAAGCACCGCTGGTAATCGGCGCAGTCCATCCCCAGGCAGGCCTCGCTGCGCGCGTCCAGCTTCATCCACAGGGCGCTGGCCTCGGGAAGATCGTCAATCTCCGCCCGGTCCCCGGTTTCAGTCTCCTTTTCCCACTCCGCGATTCTCTGGTACTGCGAAATCTCCTCGAGGCCGGACAGGATCGGCTGGCTGCGCAGCGCGAACAGCTTGTGCCGGCAGAGATAATTCGCCCGCCCTTTCATGTAGGTCACGCGCAGGGGTCCCAGCAGCGACTCCAGAAACGGGACATCTTTGAAGAAGAGCTGCTCCTGCAGGTTCTTTGTCCCGGTCGAGACGATCACCCGCTTCC
>JBAUGH010000642.1:0-4935 GCA_049679565.1 Acidobacteriaceae bacterium | reverse complement strand
GTATGGCACAACCGCACCCGGTTGCGGCCGAGCAGGTTCGCGGAGAGAAACGGCGTCGCCAGGCCTCCCAGCCCGAAGAAGATGTTCACCAGCGTGAGCGCCACCGCGCGGTGTGTCCCGTCCACCTCGCTCACCAGCGCATTGATGCCGGTGGTCACGGTTCCACCACCCACGCCCAGCAGAAAGAACATCCAGGCAATGCTGCGGAATCCTCCGGAGCGCGGCAGCCCCAGCAGCACAACCGCGATCACCGCCAGGCCGAAGACAATCCCGATCTTCTGGCCGAAATCGTCCAGCACCGGGCCCACGCCGATGGAGGCGAGCATGAGCCCCAGCGCCTGGGTGGTGGCCAGGGTGCCGTTTTGCCGGGGCGTCAGCGAAAATCGCGCCGAGAGCTCGGGAAGGATGGTCCCCAGCATGGCGGAGATCATGCCGTAGACGAGCATGGCAAGAACAGCGGCAACGATCAGCAAACCGGGCACTCCTTTCAGGGTCGGGTAGTGAATCGCTTCAGGGAGTGGGCACGTCCACCCAACCGCGGGTGCCGCTGCTTTCCATCACCGCGCGCAGCACCACCAGCTGGCGCAGGCCGTCGGCAAATTGCGGATAGTCGCGCGGGGCGTGGGGGTCGCGGATCGAGGCGTAGAAGCGGCGGAAAACCTGCTTGAAGGTGTCGTCGTAGCCTTCGCTGTGGCCTCCGGGCAGGTCGGCAAAGGGGCGCGCGGCGGGCGCGAGCAGCGAGGGATCCTTAACCATGAACTGGTTGGGCGCATCGCGATGACCGATCCACAGCTCGTCCGGCCGCTCCTGATCCCAGGCGACGCCGGCCTTGGTCCCATAGATTTCCATGCGGAGCCCGTTCTTGCGCCCGGCGGAGACCTGGCTGGCGGTCATGGCGCCGCGAGCGCGAGCGCCCATGCGGAAGATGACCGCGCCGAAGTCCTCCGTCCCGATCGGCGTCTCCACCGTGTCTGCCGCCGAAGCCATCTTGTTGGCGAAGGTCTCGACGGAGCCCTTCGGCCGCCGGCGCGTCGAGTGGACGGTATTCAGGTCCGCGCACAGAGATGTGAGCCGCAGCCCGGTCACGTGCTCGGCCATATCGAACCAGTGGGAGCCGATGTCGGCCATGCAGCGGGAGGGTCCCCCGGCCGCTGCGTCGACGCGCCAGTTCCAATCGGTTTCATATAAAAGCCAGTCCTGCGAGTAAGTTCCCTGGACCACGAGGATCTCCCCGAGTTCCCCGCTCTCGCGCATGCGGCGCATGTGCTGGACCATGGGGTAATAGCGCAAATTGTGACAGACGCAGTTACGAAGATCGCGTTCCGCGGCGAGGGTTGCCAGCTCCGCTCCCTCTTCCACGGTGATGGCAAGGGGTTTTTCACAGAGCACGTGCTTGCCGGCCACGAGCGCGGCTTTGGCCATGGGGAAATGCAGCGCGTTGGGCGTGGTGATATGAACCGCATCGATGGTCGGATCGCTGAGGAACGTCTCCACGCTGGCTGCAGGGATGCCCCACGCGACCGCGAGCTTCTCCGCGGCGATGCGGTTGCGGCCGGCTACCGCGGCAGCCTCCACAAACTCCACCCTGCGCAGGGCTTCAAGGTGAACGCGGCCCATGAATCCGGTTCCAAACACGGCGGCGCGGATGCGATGCGTCATCACGCCCACCACAGTGCGCCGGGCTGCTCGCGCAGGACCAGATCGTTGAGGAAAGCCGCCGCCTTTGTCAGGCCTTCTTCGCCGGAGAGCAGCGAGTCTTCGTGCTCAATCGAGAGCACGCCGTCGTAGCCGCACATGCGCAGCGTCGAAACCAGCTCCTTCCACCACTCCGCGCCGTGGCCGTAACCGACGGTGCGAAAGATCCAGCCGCGGTTGCGCTCGTCGCCGTAAGGTTTGGTGTCGAGGACCCCGCTGCGCGGCAGGTTCACCGGATAGAGCTGCGTATCTTTCGCGTGCACGTGGAAGATCGCATCTCCCAGCACCCGCACCGCCGCGATGGGATCGATGTTCTGCCAGAACAGATGGCTGGGGTCGAAGTTGCAGCCCACCGCCGGCCCGGCGATCGCGCGCAGCCGCAGCATGGTTTCCGGACTGTAGACCACGAAGCCGGGGTGCATCTCGATGGCGATGCGCACGCCGTGATCGGCGGCAAATTTTGCGTGCTCCTGCCAGTATGGAGCCACCACTTCGTCCCATTGCCAGCGCAGGACGTCGAGATAATCGGGCGGCCAGGGACAGGTCACCCAGTTGGGCTGTTTTGCGTTCGGCGAGTCGCCCGGGCATCCGGAGAAATCGACCACGACCCTGACTCCGAGTTTCTCCGCCAGCAGGATCGTCCTACGGCTCACCTCGCGGTCGTGTGCGGCGCGCGCCGGATCGGGATGGAGCGCATTGCCATGACAGCTCAGGGCGCTGATCGATATTCCCTCCTCGGCGAGGACACGGCGGAAGTCCGCCAGCGCCGGTGCATCCTCCAGCATCGCGAGCTTGCAATGCGCGTCCCCGGGATAATTGCCGGTGCCCAGCTCCACGGTGTCGATATGGAGTTGCTTGAGCCGGGCCAGCACCGTAGAGAGCGAAAGCTGCGAGAGCAGCGGAGTGAAGACGCCGATCTTCATGCGCGCGGTCTCCTGCGGAACCGCAAGCAGCCATCATACTGCGGGCGTCTCCCTGCCTCTGCCGGAAAGACCAGGCCCGCGCAGTACGATGATGTCGAGGCGCGCCGGGTTCCACGTCTCGCAAAACGAGACACGCCGGGTACGGTGCGCGGAGAATGGATGCATGGACGCGATCGTTCTGAAAGAAGGCCCCGCGCGCTGGGACGAAGTGAGCCTCGGCGAGGTGATGCTGCGCCTCGACCCCATGGAAGGGCGGATTCACACCACCCGCCATTTCCAGGTGTGGGAGGGGGGCGGGGAATACAACGTGGCTCGCGGCCTGCGCCGCTGCTTCGGGCTGCGCACCGCCATCGCCACCGCTCTTGCCGACAACCCCGTCGGCCGTCTGGTCGAGGACATGATCCTGCAGGGCGGTGTCGATCCTTCCCTGCTCCGCTGGCTCCCCTATGATGGCGTGGGCCGCAAGGTGCGCAACGGCCTCAACTTCACCGAGCGCGGCTTTGGCGTGCGCGCCGCCGCCGGCTGCTCTGACCGCGGTCACACCGCCATCGCCCACAGCAAGCCGGGCGACTGGGACTGGAGCTCGATCTTCGGCCTGGGCCGGACCGGAGATGGCGGGGGCGCGCGCTGGTTTCATACCGGCGGCATCTTCGCAGCGCTGTCCGAGACCACGCCCTCCGTTTGCGGCGAGGCCATGGACGCCGCCCGCCGCTACGCGACGCCGGTTTCCTACGACCTGAATTACCGCGACTCGCTGTGGAAGAGCATCGGCGGTAAAGCCAAAGCCCAGGAAGTGAATCGCGAGCTGGTTCAGAAAGTCGATGTGCTGCTCGGCAACGAAGAGGATTTCAGCGCCATGCTGGGGATTACGCTGAAGGGCGTCGCCGAGGATTTCGCGGAGCTGCCTGTTGCCAGCTACGAACAGATGCTGCGCGACGTGGCCGCAGCGTATCCGAACCTGAAGCTCGTCGCCACCACGCTGCGCACCGCGCACACGGCGACGCGCAACGCGTGGGGAGCGATGGCGCTCTACACCGATCAGATCGCGCTCGTCCCGCAGCGCGATATCGAGATCCTGGATCGGGTGGGGGGCGGCGACTCCTTCGCGTCGGGGCTGATTTACGGGATCCTCGCCGGCAAATCCCTGGAATGGGCCCTGCGCTGCGGCGTGGCCCACGGCGCGCTGGCGATGAGCACGCCCGGCGACACCAGCATGGCGACGCTCGCGGAAGTCGAGCGCGTGATGAAAGGCGAGTCCGCAAGGATTGCCAGGTAACGAAGGAGCGGTGAGCGACAGCGATGAATCGAGAAGACACGAAACAGGCGATTGAACAGGGCGGCATCATGCCGGTGCTGCGGGCGCGCTCAACCGCCGAAGGCCGCGCGCTGGTCGAAGCCCTGGTCGCGGGCGGCATCGCCGTGATGGAAGTCACGATGACCGTGCCCGGCGCGGTCGAGTTGCTGGGCATTCTGAAAAAGGAGTACGGCGACCGGCTGCTGCTCGGGTCGGGCACCGTCACCAGCGCGGAACAGGCGCAGGCGACGATCGACGCGGGCGCAGAGTTCGTCGTCAGCCCCAGCTTCCATCCTGACGTTGTCGCTGCCACGCGCAAGGCGGGCAAGGTATCGATTCCAGGCAGCCTCACGCCCACCGAGGTCATCACCGCGTGGCGCGCCGGAGCGGACTACGTGAAGATCTTTCCCTGTTCCGCGGTTGGCGGCGCGGGTTATCTCAAGGCGCTGCTCGCGCCGTTTCCGGAGCTGCGGCTGATCCCTACCGGCGGCGTCACCCTCGCCACCGCGGCCGATTTCCTCAAGGCCGGCGCGCGCGCACTCGGTGTGGGCACCGACCTCGTCAATCCCAAAGCGATCGAAGAAGGCACGCCGGAGAAGGTGACAGAGACGGCCAGGGCCTACGTGGAAATTGTGGGGAAGTTCCGCTCCACTTCCCCACGGTAAGCCGATCCGAGCAGGACTATTTCCCTGGGGGAGGCGGAGGGGGGAAGTGCTTCGAGTCGCCCAGCGAGTAGACCACGTTGATCGTGGTTTCCACCGCGACGGGCTCTCCGTTCAGCAGATAGGGCTTGTACACCCACGTCTTCACTGCATCGAGCGACGACTGCCGCAGCATCTCCGGGCCGGAGACGACGTTCAGGTGGCCGACCTTGCCTTCCTGATCGATCAGGGCGTCGATGACCACGGGTCCCTGCACCCTTTTCTTCTTCGCCTCTGGCGGATATTGCGGTATCTCCCCGCTGATGCGTTGGCCCTGCATGATGTTTCGCTTGACGTGGATGGGGCCGGACGCCTCGGCCGC
>JBAUGH010000641.1:0-2459 GCA_049679565.1 Acidobacteriaceae bacterium | reverse complement strand
TGGCGCGGCAGCGCAAGGACATGAAGCAAATCGTGATGATCACCGACGGCAAGCCGTCGGCGCTGACGCTCGAAGACGGGCGGATTTACAAGAACGCTTTCGGGCTCGATCCGCTGGTGGTGAGCGAGACGCTGGAGGAAGTTTCGCGCTGCAAGCGGCAAAACATCATGATCAACACCTTCATGCTGGCGTCGGACTTCGGGCTGGTGCAGTTCGTGCAGAAGGTAACGCAGATGTGCAAGGGGAAGGCCTACTTCACCACGCCGGAAACGCTGGGCGAGTATCTGCTGATGGATTATCTGCAGCGGCGAATGAAGACCATCCACTAAGGACTGGCATTCAGCGTTCAGAACCAGTTGCGGGCGCGGCGTAGCGGACGTGGTAGCCGCGCGGCGATGCGTGGAAGCCGGCCTCTTCGAGAAAATGAGCGAAAAAGTGCCGGAAAGCAGGTTGGCCGCCGATGGTATCGATCAGCAGGCCGCTGTGGTGGCGGGTTTCCGGATTCTGTAACAGATCCTGAGCATAGTGCGAGAGGAAGACGGCGAGATCGCGCGCGGCGGCCGAGCGGTCCGGATCATCGGGTGGAAGAAAGACCTGAATCGCCGGATTGTTGCGGCGCAGGTAAGCGACGAGGTCGCCATTGCGCAACACCACGGACGCGCCCGCGCTGCGGGTGAGGGAAGCGACGTTGTCCGGGGCAGCCGTATCCGGCTCCGGCCAGCGCAGGATGCTGCCCCAGGGGCTGGCGGGATCGGTAGCGGCCAGAAGCGCCATCTCGGCTTTGTCCGGATCGGCGCCACGCAGGGAGCGGAGCAGATCGACCGCGGCAGGCTGCGCGAACTGCGCCCCGCCCAGACCGGCGACAAAATAACCGCGGCGCACGCGGCCTGCCGCTTCGAGGGCCTTAAGGACTTCGTAGACTGCCGAGAATCCGCCGGGGAGATTTTCCTGCGCCGTGGTTTCGCGGGTGACGATGCCGTAGCGGAGGAGCAGTTGCCGGGCGAGGGCGTGCGACCACGCGGTCTGCGAGGCGGGCGTGCTGCGATCCGGCGCCGGCACCAGGGCCCAGCGGCCCTGAGCGCTGGCCGGCGTGGTCCGGCGCGAACGGAACGCCGGCTGGTTATGAACGCGCTTCGCGGAGCGCGTCGTGTCCGGCCTCGCTGTGTAGGCGCGCAGCGCGTGCAGCGTGTCGTTGGTGACGAGCCCGCGCCACACCAGCGACCAGAGAGCGTCGATGGTCTCGCCAGGGTACCCGTCGCCAATGGCTTCGTGCAGGTCGGCGAAGAACATCGCCCCGCCGCGGCCGAGCGCCGCGAGGATCGCCTCTTCGCGCGGTCTGAGAGGTTCGATGAGCCCGGAGCGGGGCGGCAGCAGGCCGCTGATCTTATCCGCGAGGTAAAAGGCAACGCGGCCGTCGCGTTCGCCGAGGGAATCGACACCGCACCAGACGATTTCGCCGGCGGCGATCAGGGTGTCGAGATCGGCGGGGGAGTAGCGGGCAATGCGGGCCGGGAGGATTTGTGTTTCCAGAAGCGAGGCGGGCAGTGGCGCGCCCTGGAGCGATTCGATGGTGTCGAGCAGCGCATCGAGGCCGCGGCGTTTGGAGAGAACGCCGTGCCAGTGGGTCGCAAAGCGCGCGAACAGGCGCGGCTCCGCGGGCTCGATTTCCTTTCGCAACCGTGCCAGTGACTTATGGCGGATGAGGCGGAGGGATTCGGCGTCGCACCATTCGCGGTGCGCGCCTCCGGGCCGGAATCCGCCCTCGAGAATGCGGCCGTCGAGGACGAGCTGGTGGAGTGCGGGCTCGATCCGGCGCGCGTCGAGGCCGAAGCGCGCGGAAACTTCAGGCAGCGTAAACGGTCCGTGGGTGCGCGCGTAGCGACGGACCAACTCAAGGATCGGCGCGATGACAGGAGCGGCCAGAGCCTTCGGCAGATCGGCCGGAAGCTGGATACCGAGAGCGTCACGATAGCGGGCGGCATCTTCGACGGCGATGACGCGCGGCTGGCCCGCGATTTCGACCTGAATAATCCGCCGGGCGTTTGCAAGCCCGGAGAGCTGCTGTAGCAGATCGGGCGAGGCGACGCGTTCGGTGATCTCCTCACGGGCGAGATCGCCAAGACGCAGAAGCAGATCGTGCAGGCCGTCGGCGGAGCGCGCGCGCTGCTGTTCCCCAAGCAACTGCAGCTGGGCTTCGACTTCGGCAATCGCAATCGGGTCGAGGACTTCGCGCAGATCCGCTTCGCCCAGCAGATCGCTGAGCTGCGCCTGATCGATGGAGAGCGCGGCGGCGCGGCGTTCGGCCAGCGGCGCATCTCCGTCGTAGATGAAATTGCCGACATACCCAAACAGCAGCGAGGCGGCGAACGGCGAGGCTTTGGGGGTGTCCACGACGTGCACCTGCACGTCGCCGTCGCGGATGGAGCGGAGCACGTCGAGCAGGGCGGGCATGTCGAAGG
>JBAUGH010000640.1:0-6847 GCA_049679565.1 Acidobacteriaceae bacterium | reverse complement strand
CGCCCGACGACCGCCTTAAAGACGTCGCCGCCGCCATTGATTACGCCCGTCACGAAACTGGCAGGAAAGTGGGCGTCATCGGCTACTGTCTCGGCGGATCGGTCGCCTGGCTGGCCGCCGCGCGGCTCCATCCCGATGCCGCCGTCGGCTATTACGGCGGCCAAATTCTGCAATACGCTGGCGAGCCTCCCCAGGTGCCGATCATGCTCCATTTCGGCAAGGAAGACACCCACATCCCCAAAGCCGACATCGACGTCAAAGTCGCCGCCATCTATCCCGATATTCCCATCTACTGGTACGAAGGCGCCGGTCACGGCTTCGACACCAGCGACCGCGCCAGCTACAACCCCACAGCTTCAAAGCTGGCCCGTGAACGCTCTCTCGAGTTCCTGAAAAAACACCTCGCGTAGAAACGCTGATCTTCGCACCTGCGCCGGGTGCCCCATTCAAGCCCTCCTTTGGCTTGAGCTGGATCAGCGTCCGCCGCCCGTCCTATAGCATCGAAAGGGAAGAGCGAATCCTCCAGACTTCTAAAATGGCTTTCCCGCGGGACCCATCCCCCCCGCCCACTCCCGCGCGCGACTTCTCCCACGCCTGGCGTGCCCTGCGCCATCGCAACTTCCGCCTCTTCTTCGGCGGCCAGACCATCTCCCTGGTCGGCACCTGGATGACCCGCATCGCCACCGCGTGGCTCGTCTACCGCCTCACCGGGTCCGCCATGCTGCTGGGCATCGTCAGCTTCATGGGGCAGATTCCCACCTTCCTCTTCGCGCCCTTTGCCGGCGTCATCATCGATCGCCTCAACCGCCGTCACGTTCTCCTCTGCACCCAGTCCCTGGCCATGGTCCAGTCCCTGCTCCTCGCCTGGCTCACCCTCGCCCATCGCATCACCATCGGCGAAATCCTCGCTCTCAGCGCCTTCCAGGGCCTCATCAACTCCTTCGACATGCCCGGCCGCCAGGCCTTCATGGTCCAGATGGTGGACGACCGCAACGACCTCTCCAACGCCATCGCCATCAATTCCTCGATGGTCAACGTGGCCCGCCTCATCGGCCCGGCCATCGCCGGCATCGTCATTGCCGCCAGCAGCGAGGGCTGGTGCTTCCTCATCGACGGCCTCAGCTACATCGCCGTCATCATTTCGCTGCTGCTGATGCGCGTCCACGTCGCTCAGATCAGCCGCCACGCCGCCTCCATGTTCGAGCAACTTCGCGAAGGATGGTCCTACGTCTCCACCTTCACCCCCGTCCGCACCATCCTCACGCTGTTTGCCCTGGTCAGCCTTATGGGCATGCCCTACACCGTGCTCATGCCCGTCTTTGCGGGCAAGATTCTGCACGGAGGCCCCCACACTCTCGGCTTTCTCATGGGCGCTGCCGGCGCGGGCGCGCTCGTTTCAGCTCTGGCGCTGGTCATGCGCCGCTCGGTGCGCGGACTCACCCGCATGCTCCCCACCGCCGCCATCCTCTTCGGATCCAGCCTCGTCCTCTTCGGCCTCTCCCGCTGGCTCTGGCTCTCACTGGTCCTGCTGGTTTTCGTCGGCTTCGGCATGCTGCAGGGATTCACCATCAGCAACACCATCATCCAGACCCTCGTCCCCGAAGACAAACGTGGCCGCGTCATGAGCTACTACACCGCCGCGTTTGTCGGCATGGCCCCCTTCGGCAGTCTGCTTGCCGGCGCCATGGCCCACTGGATCGGCGCTCCCCGCACCGTCATGTTCACCGGGTCCTGCTGCATCGCCGGAGGCCTGTGGTTCTCATCCCGGCTCCCCGCCATCCGCAAAGAGATGCGCCCCATTTACGAAAAGCTCGGTATCGTCCCCCCGCTCCCCGCGTCCGTGCAGGAGCAGGCCGCCGCAAACTGACGTTTCAGGGCCATCGCCAGCCCACTTTGCCGTCCACTCCGGAGAAGGACCTTCCCGGGCAAGAAAAATCCCCGGATCACGGCTGGCATCCGGGGAGTTCAGGAGGCAATCTTCAAACCGCATTCAGAATAGGGAATCCCCGCTCCCCTGTCTTCGGGACAAAGATGGCATTTCTCTTACAACTTTGGTTGGAGAGGGATTCAATTCGTTACGAGATATATCTAAAGGAAGAGCAAGTGATAAGGGGCTTCCGTTTCCGCTCCGGTAACCTGACGATTCCCGATTTGGCGCGTGTATCCGGTGCGGGAATTGCACAGTTTTCGGCGCCAAGGATGCCGGCCCCCGAGAGAAAACACCCATGACGCTGCGCGCCCTGCAACTCGCTCTGGCTATCGGCAATTGCCTCTACGGCGCCTTGCTGCTGCAGATGTATGGCCGCCCTGCGTTCCACGCCCCGCTCTGGCCCGCTTCTCTCGACCAGCAGGTCCTCTGGCTCGTGGCCATTTCCGTCCTTCCCGTCGCCGCCCTTGGCCTGCGCTTTCCCCTTCTTGCCGGGATCCTCCAATTCTCCTGCGCGTTCCTCGGCAGCCAGATGCTCCACGACGCGCCCTTTCCCGACCTGCGCCTGGTTTCCTCCATCTCCATGACCATTGCCTTCGTCGCCCTGGTCCTCGCGGTCTTCCGGGGCATCCTCCAGGTCACCCGCGAGGCCTTCGGCGAAGCGGAAGATCAGGACGATCCACAGACCCTCACTGCAGCCTGAACCGATCAGGCGTCCCGCGCCAACTCCTGTCAGACCGGCGGACGCCAGGTGCTCACGCAAGCCTTCTCTTGGCCTGGGTGAGAAACGGTTCCGGCCGCTTAGCTCTGCCGTGCGCTGCGCGATTCGCGCTTCGCTTCCGGCCGCGGCTTCTCCACCGCTACCGGTCCGGCTTGCGGCGTCAGCAGCACGCGGCGCAGCGCGCGAATCAGCTCCGGTCCCGTCTCCTCCAGCTCCCGCAGGTGCCACGCCGCCAGCGAACCCAGCAGCTTCTCTCCCAACGGCGTCATCCGGATCAGGATGCGCCGGTGATCCGTCGGGTCCGGGCAGCGCCGCAGCAGGCCCTGCTCGATCGTGCGATCCACCAGCTCCACCGCGCTGTTGTGTTTCAGCAGCATGCGCGCCGCTACGTTGGCAATGGTGGGATCCAGTTCCTCCGGCATCCCCCACACGCACTGCAGCAACTGGTACTGCTGGGCGCGGATGCCCGCGGCATCCGCCGCGAGACTGGAGAAGTGCAGGAACTTTCTCAGCTGGAAGCGAAACTCGGCAAGGCGCCGCATCTGGGCCCGGCTCAGGGGGACTGGCTCCCTCGCCGCCGGCTTCTGGGTATGGCGGGCGAGGGAAGCGACCCCGGACATCTCGGATAGGCTCATGACTTATCGTAGCACTATATATCGTGATACGACAGTTGTCCCACCGCTTGAGATGCTGCGGCTGGCCGCCGCTAAGCCGTAGCGCCACCCGCCTCCGGCTCGCCTGGATCCGCCAGAATCGCCCGCGCATCGACCTCGTCGTCGGAACTCACCTGCAACTCCAGCGGGCCCAGCCCCGGCTCCATGATGCGCGCGTTTTCCCCCGAGAGGAAAACCTCGATCCCGGCCGATTCCAGCCGCAGCCTTGCCATTTCCGCTTCCAGCGGTTCCGTGAAACGGGCAATCGTCACAACGTCAGCCATGATTTTCCTTTTCTTCCAGATCTCGTACCTGCATCCGCACCGCCGTGTCACGCAAACCCTGGCGGAGGCGCTGCTGTGCAGCATAAATCTATCGGACCGATCGCGCACTCCCGCTTCTCGATCCTCGTCCCTTGGATTGCCTGGCGGGTGCTGCGCGTTGTAGCTCCGGCGCCTCCCAAATGAGAACGATAGAATGAAGAGTTCGAGAGGCATCTGCGAACCATCTGGGAGGATCTGCCTTGATTCCGCGTTATACCCGGGCGGCCATGGGCCGTATCTGGAGCGATGAAAACAAGTTCCGCATGTGGCTCGAAGTCGAAACTGTCTCCAGTGAAGTCCTCGCCGAAGATGGCCTCGTACCGGCCTCAGCCGCCGGCGCTATCCGCGCACGCGGAGACTTCGATCTCGACCGCATGCGCGCCATCGAAGCCGAAGTGAAGCACGACGTCATCGCCTTCACCACTGCAGTCGCGGAAAAGGTCGGCCCGGAGGCCCGCTGGCTCCATTACGGCCTCACCTCGAACGACGTCGTCGACACCGCCCAGGCCCTCCAGGTCAAAGCCGCCTCGGCCATTCTTAGCGAAGATCTGGCACGCCTCGCCGTCGTGCTGAAAGCACGCGCCTTCGAATTCAAAGACACACCCACCGTCGGCCGCACTCACGGCATGCATGCCGAGCCCACCACCTTCGGGCTCAAGCTGCTCAACTGGTACGCTGAGACCCGGCGCAATCAGGAGCGTTTCGCCGCCGCTGCCGAGCAGATGCGGGTCGGCAAGCTCTCCGGCGCCGTCGGTACCTTCGGACATCTCAGCCCAACGCATGAAGAGCGCATCTGCGCTCGCCTCGGCCTCGCACCCGCGCCCGTCGCGACCCAGGTCATCCAGCGCGACCGCCACGCGCACTACATCGCCACCCTTGCTGTCATCACCGCAACCCTCGACAAGATTGCCACCGAAGTCCGCCACCTCCAGCGCACCGAAGTTCGCGAAGCCGAGGAGTATTTCTCCCCGAAGCAGAAGGGCTCCTCCGCCATGCCCCATAAGCGGAACCCCATCACCGCCGAGCAGATCTCCGGTCTCGCCCGCGTCGTCCGCGCCAACGCCCAGGCCGCATTCGAGAACGTCGCCCTCTGGCATGAGCGCGACATATCTCACTCCTCGGTCGAGCGCGTCATCCTCCCCGACTCCACCATCCTCAGCGACTACCTGCTCTCCAAAACTGCCGACCTGATCGAGAAGCTCGTCGTCTATCCTGCGCGGATGAAGAAAAATCTGGAGTCTACAGGTGGCCTGATCTTCAGCGGCCAGCTCCTCCTTGACCTGGCCGAAGCCGGCATGTCTCGCGAAGACGCGTACCGCCTCGTCCAGCAGCACGCCATGAATGCATGGCAGAACGACCTCGTCTTCCGCGACCTCGTCGCCGCCGATCCAGCTATCAGCGGCAAGCTCAGCCCCGAGAAGCTGGCCCAGGTCTTCGATCTCAGCCGCCAACTCGGCAACGTCGACGCCATCTTCACCCGCGTCCTCGCGTCGGAATCCCGATGAGCGATGTGTCCTCCAATCTCACCGTAGCCCTCACCGGAGCCAGCGGAGCTGTCTTTGGTCGCGAACTCCTCCGCGCTCTCGAAGCCGACCGGCGTGTGATTCGCATCCACTTCATCGCCTCGGAGAACTCCCTCCGCGTGCTCGCCGAAGAGCTCGGCATCTCCGGCCGTAACGGCCTCGTCGAAAAGCTCCTCGGCCAACCCGCAACCAAAGTTACCCAGCACAGCGAGAACGACATCGGAGCGTCCATCGCCAGTGGCAGCTATCCCTCAAGCGGCATGATCGTGATGCCGTGCAGCATGGGTACGCTCGCCGGCATCGCCAACGGCATGGCCGGGAACCTCATCGAGCGCGCCGCGGATGTATGTTTGAAGGAACATCGCCCGCTCATTCTCTGTCTGCGGGAAACGCCCTTCAATAAAATCCACATCCGCAACATGGGCCTCGCCGCCGACGCCGGCGCGACCCTCTTTCCCATCATCCCCGCCTTCTACAATCAGCCCATGGACTCGACCGAGATGGCGCGCCAGTTTGTCTGCCGCGTGCTCACGCACCTCGGCCTGCCGCAAAAAGACGCTTATGTCTGGAAGCCCGCGGATTAGCCGCTGATCCGCACCAGCTGCTCAGCCTCGATGCGCGGTCCCAGAATCGACACCCTGGGCACCTGCCCGCGCGCCATCGCTACTTCGTCGCACCGGTACAGCCGCGGACAGTTCTGACAATCCTTAAATATTTTGTCCGGCAGCGCCGTGCGGTCCTCGACCTCGCGGAATCCGTAACGGAAGAAGTAGTCCGGAATCCGCGTGAACAGGCAAACGCAGCCCACACCGTGTTGCTCGGCCTCCGTAAGCAGCACCTGCAGCAGTTCGCCGCCGACACCGTGACTCTTTGCCTCCGGCCGCACCACGATCGATCGCACTTCCGCCAGATGCGGTCCGTACAGGTGCAGCGCCCCGCACCCCAGGAAAATCCCGCCCTCCGATTCGGCCACCGTGAAGTCGCGCACGTTCTCGCAGATCTCCGCGAACGGCCGCCGCAGAAGAGTGCCGTCGCCCGACAGACTGTTCACCAGCTCGTAGATGTTCGTGGCGTCCTGCAGACGCGCCTTACGCACGCGCATGAGTGGCCTCCGCTTCTCCCAGGCTGACGGAGCCATACCGTTCGACGAGGGCCTGCACGCGGGCTTCAGCGTTGCCGAGCGCCTCGCGAACGCGGTGACGGGCGGTCCCGCCGATGACGTCGTGGCAATCGATCGTGGCTTCGAGAGTGACAGCGGCGAAGAAGTCGTCATCGAATTCCGATCCAAACTGATGAAGTTCTTCGAGCGACAAACCGTCCAGCTCGCAGCCTTTGTCGAGGCAGTAGCGCACGGCATTGCCGATTTTTTCGTGGGCCTTGCGGAAAGGCACGCCCCTGTGGACCAGATAGGTGGCAGCCGCCATGGCGTTAAGGAATCCGCTCTCGCAGGCGGCGCGCATGCGCTCTTTGCGAAAGGTGAGGGCGCGGGCAAAAGCGGTGAGCACCCACAGCATCCTGTGGGTCTCAGCAGTGGCAGCAAACACAGGCTCCTGGGTCTCCTGCAGGTCCTTGTTGTAAGCCAGCGGCAAACCTTTGAGGATGAGTGTGACCGCTTCCGCGGCGCCGTGAATGCGTCCGACTTTCCCGCGAACCAATTCCGTGAGGTCGGGATTCTTCTTCTGCGGCATAGCGCTGGAGCC
>JBAUGH010000639.1:0-6435 GCA_049679565.1 Acidobacteriaceae bacterium | reverse complement strand
GGGTAGTTGTGCCTGGTACCAAAAGGCATGCGGCAGCGCGTCGAAGACCACCAGGCGCGCATCGACCCCGGCGCGCAGATACGCGCGCTGCAGATTGGCGGTGCTGCTGAGGAGCATGTCGCGTTCGCTGGAAACGAAGAGGGTGGGCGGCAGGCCGTGCAGGTCGGCGTACATCGGCGAGAGAACCGGATCGCGGGGATTGGTGGAACCGACATAATAGGGATCGTGGACGCCGCCCTTCGGCGGAGCCAGAGCGCCGGCCAGCCCGCGTTCCGTGTACATCGCGTGCGAATCGCCCATATCGGTGAAATCGGAAACGGTGCTGAAGATGCCCAGTGCCGCCGGCATGGGCAACGCCAGCTGCTTCAGTTTCACGGCCGTCTCGGCGGTCACGGTTGCGCCTGCCGACGTTCCGTAAATGACAATGTGATCAGGCTTGTAAGTCTTCAGCAGTTGCCGGTAGACGGCGACTGCGTCGTCCACCGATGCGGGAAAAGGATGCTCGGGAGCCAGCCGGTAGAGAACGGCCACCACCCGCATGCCCGTATAGCCGGCAATGGGGATCGACTCAGCATAGGATCCGGAATCGGCGTTGAAGCCGCCGCCGTGCAGGTTCATGAGGATCTTGTCACGGTTGGCGGCCGGCATGTTGGCCGGCGTAACGATATGGACGGGAACGCCGCCCAGCGTCGTGTCCTCGATTGTGTTGGGGCAAAGCCGGCTCCATTCCGCGCGCGAGCGGACTCCCCACTCGTCCATGTGCCTGCGCCGCTCGGCAAGCGGCTCCGGCGGAGCCGCATCCGGCGCCTGCTCGGCGATGAACTTCTGCGCCTGCGGGCTCAGATCCTGCGGCACAGGGATCACGCGCGTGATGTGCGCTGTTCCCTGGGCATCGATATAGCTTGTGTCGCGATTCGGCGCTTGAGCAGCAGAGGTTGGCTGTTGTGCCAGCATCAGTGGCGCGGCTAGCAGAAACGCGCCGGGAAGCAAGCGCATGATGGGAACCATCACCTGGCCTCCAATTCCGGAATCCCTTCGGCGATCCATGCGGCGATTGAACCTGGGGGCTTCGCTGAACCCGTCCACCATAGCAGACCGGGCGTCGGCATTCGCGTGGCACACGGGCTCCTGGCTCCGGTCGCTCCCGGCGTACAATACCTGTTTTGAACTCGTTCTTCTGAAGGATCAATATGGCACCATCCGTAATGGCAGTCATTCCCGCTCTCAAAGCCGACGCCGCGCAGCTCCGCACGCGCATGGACAAAGCGGTTTCCGATTTCCAGACCAACCTCGGCTCCATCCGCACCGGCCGCGCTTCCATCCACATGCTCGACCAGGTGAAGGTGGAGTACTACGGCACCCCCACGCCGCTGAACCAGGTCGCGCAAATCACCACGCCCGACGCGAACATGATCGTCATCCAGCCGTGGGACGTAAGCCTCATCGCCGAGATCGAAAAATCCCTGCGCACCTCCGACCTCGGCTTCAATCCCAACAACGACGGCAAGCTGGTCCGCGTCCCTGTGCCCCCCATGACCGAGGAGCGCCGCCGCGAAGTGGTCAAGCACCTCCATCGCGTGCTGGAAGATCATCGCACCGCCGTCCGCAATATCCGCCGCGACGGCAATGATCTGATCAAAAAAGCCGCGAAAGACAAGAAGGTCTCCGAAGACGAGGAGAAGCGCTCGCTCGAAGAGATCCAAAAGCTCACCGATGAAGAAATCAGAAAAATGGAAGAGATGGCGAAGAAGAAGGAAGTTGAAGTCATGCAGGTCTGAGCCGCACAGACCGCCGTCGCAGACAACAAAGGCCGCCCTTCCCGGGCGGCCTTTTGCGTTGCCCGGCCCCTTCCCTGATTAAGCCCCGCTGCTCATAACTCCGTTGCTGTTTCCATTCAGCGGCGCGACACCAACCTGGAAGTAGGTGCCGGTTTTCAGTTTCAGGTTTCCGTCCCTGTCCTGGAATGTCGCCGAGTTATGCCCCTCCGCCGACGCGACCATGGAGACGTGGCTCAGCACCCCCGCTTCCTGGTCGATCGTTTCCTTCGGGCTTATGCGGTTTGGAGCGGAACCCATGGTGTCCTCTCCATACGGCGCCGCACCCTCGCTCGCCGGGTAAGCGCCTACCAGCATCACTTTCACCGGAATCACCTTGCCGTCTTTCAGCTGCGCCCGGGTGAACAGCAGGCTCAGACTCGACGGACCACCATTTTCCGAGGCCTGCACCCTCGAGATCGTTCCCATCAACTCCGTCCCTTTCGGCAGCTCCATGCCCGAGCCGCTCCTGATCTTCCCCTCCAGCATTGCCTCCACCTGCTGGCCGGTGTGCGCATCTTTCGTATTGATCGTGTGGTCCAGCCGCGCCGTCCCGCCAGCCAGATCGGCAGACTGGGCGAACGCCGCACCGGCGAAAAGAAACGACGCGGCAGCCACGCCCAAAGACAGGTTCCTCAAAGTTGCTCCGACTCCCATATCCGACTCCTTGTGCAAATAAGTTGGCATTCGGAATCCCCGCCGAACGGATCGCATCGCGGTCCTGCAGTCTGCTCCATCCCTTGCCCTTGCGGAGGACTACTCGGAATGAATTCCCCCACATTAAGTTCGACGGATTTTGCGCGGGAACGGATGCAGAAACCGGTGGCGTGAGCCGGGAAACGCTGCTGGCTCGCACTATTTGTAACAGCGCAAAAGTGGAATCGCGAAGGGCAGGCAACCTCGGCCCAGCCTGGCACGCCGCACTACCGGCGGCAAAGGAAAAGGGGCCGTCCCAGCCGGACGGCCCCGCTCTCCCTGAGGATGGCTGGCTGTGCGGCTTACTCCGCCGCGCTGGTGGCGCCGCTGTTGCCGGCAGCCGCCACGCCGAGTTGCAGATAGGTTCCCGCCTGCAGCTTGAAGTTGCCATCGGTGCTGGTGAACGTCCCGGAATCGCTGTTCTTCACCGAGCTGGTCAGCGCAACGTGGCGCAGCGCGCCCGCCTGCTGGTTGAAGGAGTCATCGGCGCTGACCACCGCCGGCGCCGGAGCCATCGTCTGCGAGCCGTCGTTAGCGTCCCCGCCCTCGCTTGCCGTGTACGCTCCCACCAGCGTGGCCTTCACCGGGATTTCCTTGCCGTCTTTCAGCCTGGCGGAGGTAAATACCAGGGTCACGCTGGCCGGCCCGTTGCTTTCCGCCGGCTTCACCTCGGCCACTTTGCCCAGCAGTTCCGTGCCCCGGGTCAGCTTCACCCCGTCGGGCGTTTTCACCGTGTCGTTCAGTTTCACCGAAACCGACTCGCCCACCTTCGCGGTCCTGGAATCGAGGCTCTGATCCAAACGCGTGTTGACACCGGCCAGCGACTGCGCCGATGCAGCCCCTGCCGCGATGAACGAGACGAATGCCAGGCCGAAGGAAAGATTCCGTAAAGATAAAGAACGCATGAATGACTCCTTTTCGATGGACCCTGCCACCCTTCAGCCGCCCGCGTACGAACGAGGTTCCGCGAGTGCGCCAGCCCCCGGAGGAACTGACAGCCGCACGTTGCAGGCTCTGTGAAGTTGGCGCAGGTGCGTCGGCGGATACAACGTGGTTCCGCCACGTGGATCGCCTCAAACTGCGACGCTTCACCGAGAAGCCCGCAGCGACACGACCCCGGGTACCACCCTCTGC
This sequence comes from Acidobacteriaceae bacterium, assembly GCA_049679565.1. GTDB lineage: Bacteria > Acidobacteriota > Terriglobia > Terriglobales > Acidobacteriaceae > Palsa-343. Next base: position 2,791 of record JBAUGH010000639.1, on the reverse strand, counting down.
CCTATTCGACGGACGAGATTGCCGTCAGGATGCAGAAATTCCGCATTCCCCATGTGACCCGAGTTCCGGATCCATCGATTGTTTACAGGATCGTCACATCGCGTACGCCACGCGCTCCAGCTCCTGCTGCATGCACTCAAAAGAGCAGGCGGTGGCTTCCAGCCGCATCACGGCCTCGCGCACTGTGGCCGGATCGGCGCCGTAGCCGCGTCCGGAGAGGAAATGAGTCACCAGTTCCGCCGCCTGCCACGAATCCACGCTCGACTGAAGAAGTTCGGTGCGCAGGCCTGCGAGCTCTGCCACCGGGAATTTCTCGATTCTGCCTTCGCTCGCCATCATTGTTCTCCTGCCGGTCCGGTCTTGCCTTCGCCGGGACCGCTCGCCTGCTCCTGCAACTTCCCTGCCACCTCTGCTGGCTTAGACACCAAACAGCCTAAATTGTGTTGCTGCCCGCGCGGGGAAACACCGAGGATTTTCACTCACAAAGATGCATGGCGTTCAAGGCCCCGCCAAAATTCGGCGAGCGCAGCCTTACACTCAATAAGGTGACTCATCCCCGGAAAAATCGCGATTCCCAGACAACCCCCCAGCCAAACTCCCACCCGAGCGGACCTTCCTGGTCTCTGATGCTCTTCATCATCTTCCTTGCCATGCTCCTCGCCACCGCCATCGCATGGGGCTTTACCCACCGCTTCTTCCAGCATTCCTGAGCGACGCCCAGCCCGCGCTCCGGCCCGCTTACAATCGCATCTGGGATGGTCTCGTTCTCTCGGAACCACTCCCAGGAGGCTCGAAGACCCGTGTTGCGTGTTGGACTCACCGGCGCCCTTGGCAGCGGGAAATCGACGGTTGCCGCCCTATTGCGCGATCGCGGCCTCACAGTCTTCGAAGCCGACGCCATCGCGCGCGAGATGATGGAGCCGGGCCAGCAAGTCTATCGCAGCATCGTCCAGGAATTCGGCCCCTCGGTCGTCCGCCCTGACGGCGCCCTCGACCGTCCGCGGCTGGCCGCGCTCGCCTTCGGCCAGGGCCGCCTTACCGACCTGAATCGCATCGTCCACCCACCCGTCATCGCTGAGCAGGAGCAGCGTATCAATGCCCTGTTCGCCCGTGACCCCGGAGCCATCGCCGTCGTCGAATCCGCTCTGATCTTCGAGGCCGAAGCCTGGGGCAGCGTTCCCCATTGGCGTGAGCGCTTCGACCGCATCCTGCTGGTCATTGCGCCCGACGACCTTAAAATCCAGCGCTTCCTCACGCGCATTCTCCCTGCTGAGGCAACGCCCGACCAACGCGCGGCTGCCGAGCGCGATGCCCGCGCCCGCCTCGCCGCTCAGCTTCCCGACTCCGCCAAGATCCCCTTCTCGCATGCCGTTATCGACAACTCCGGCTCGCTCGAGGCCACGCGCCTTCAGGTGGACAGCGTCATTGATCGGCTCCGCGCCGCGGCTGTCTCGTCTTCGGCATCATTACAATAGATAGCGAACGTTGCCCGAACGGCGCCAGGCGGTTCCTGCTCTCCGCGCGCTTCGGCCCGTGCCACTACACACCATGAACCTGCGCAGACTTCTGCTTGTTTTCATCCTCGTCGGCGGCTTAGGCTACTTCCTCACCCACCCAGGCTTCTTCGGGGCGGCGGGGGGCAATTCCCCCCTGACCCTGACCGAGGCGCACGCCGCCCCCGCATTTACCCCGGCGGAGACGAACAACATCGGCGTCTACAAGCGCGTGGTTCCCTCAGTGGTCAACATCACGGCGGGCACCGTCACGCTCGACTTCTTTTACGGTCTTGTGCCGCAGACCGATCAGGGATCCGGCTTCATCCTCGACAAGCAGGGACACATCCTCACCAACTATCACGTCATCGCCGACAGCCAGAACATCCAGGTGCAGACGCACGACAAACACCGCTACCGCGCCCAGGTCATCGGCCGCGACCGCCTGCACGATCTCGCCCTGCTGCAGATTGACGCGCCCAATCTCGTGCCCGCGGTGCTGGCCTCGTCGCGCGATTTGCAGGTCGGCCAGCAGGTCTATGCCATCGGCAACCCGTTCGGCCTCTCCGGCACCATGACCGCGGGCATCATCAGCGCCATCCGCTCCGTCCGCGGCCCCGAACAGGCCCCCATCGAAAACGCCATTCAGACCGACGCCGCCATCAATCCCGGCAACTCCGGCGGCCCGCTGCTGAACTCGCAGGGCGAGGTCATCGGCATCAATTCGATGATTGCCCAGAACGGCGCCGAACAGAATGCCGGCATCGGGTTCGCCATCCCCATCGACACGGCCAAGGCGGTGCTCAACGATTTCCAGAAGTATGGCCACGCCCGCCGTCCCTCGCTGGGCGTGCGCACCCTCCCGATCGGGCCGGATCTCGCGGCGCAGATGGGTCTGGCCGCCCAGTACGGCGTGCTGATTGAGAGCGTGGTTCCCGGCGGAGCCGCCGAGCGCGCAGGCCTCCACGGCGGCAACCAGACCGCCTACCTGGGCAATGAGCAAATCTCGATCGGCGGCGACCTCATCGTCGCCATCGACGGACACGAGGTCACCAATTCCCAGGACATCGCCGAGATCATGGATCAGCACCAGCCCGGCGACAGCGTCACGGTGACGTTCTTCCGCGGGCGCAGACAGATGACGGCACGCGTGACCCTTGGCGAAGCTCCGGACCAGACCGCCTGATGCCTCCGGCTTCGTCTTTGGCTCCTCCCTCGCGATTCGGTGGCGGCGTCGCTGGCTGGGTGTCGGCGGCCATTTGCTGGTCTTCCCCCCTCCCGGCTCCTGTTCCTGCTCC